>NZ_JBSFMS010000027.1:0-65243 GCF_053599675.1 Streptomyces sp. NPDC000880
GTCGCCAGTTACATCCAGGCGATCGAGCAGCTCACCGTCACCACCCTCCGCAACATCATCACGTCCGACGACCGCCCCTTGGCACCCGACGCCGTACCGAGACCCGCGACGGGGCGGGCGAGCGCGGCGCGCTCGAGGCGGGCGCGATCCCCTCGCTGCTGCCCGGCGGCCGCCCGGCCACCGACCCGCGGGCCCGCGAGGAGACCGCGGCGGCCTGGCGCGTACGGGAACTCCCGCACCGTTACGGCCGCGACACCGGCCAGATCGTCGAGGCCGCGGCCACCGGCGAACTGGGCGCGCTGCTGGTGGCGGGCGTCGAGCTCGCGGACCTGCCCGAGCCGTCGCGCGCACGCGCGGCACTCGACGCGGTCGGCTTCCTGGTCTCCCTGGAGCTGCGGCCGAGCGAGGTCACCGAGCGGGCGGACGTGGTCTTCCCGGTCGCGGCCGTCGCCGAGAAGCCGGGCACGTTCCTCAACTGGGAGGGCAGGGCGAGGCTGTTCGAGGCCGCGCTGAAGCCCGAGCACATGACGCGCCGCCTGGCGCCGACCGATGCGCGGGTGCTGCACATGCTGGCGGACGCGCTCGACGTCAGCTTCGGGCTGCCGGACCTCAAGTCCGTACGGGGCGAGCTGGACCGGCTGGGCACGTGGCAGGGACCGCGGGCCACCGAGCCCAATGAGTCCGCCCAGTCCCTGCCCCGCCCGGGCGAGGGCGAGGCGGTCCTCGCAGGCCACCGGCTGCTGCTCGACCAGGGCCTGCTCCAGCAGGGCGACGAGGCGCTGGCGGGCACCCGCCACGCGGCGGTCGCCCGGCTCTCCGCGGCGACGGCGGCCGAGACGGGTGTGAAGGACGGCGACGTCCTGGCCGTCACCGGACCCGCCGGCTCGGTCAGGTTCCCGCTCCAGGTGAGCGCGATGCCCGACCGCGTGGTGTGGATCCCCCTGAACTCGGTCGGCGGCGGCGTCACTTCGGACACCGGTGCCGTCCCCGGGCAGCTGGTCCGCATCGGCCCGGCGGCGGCAAAGGCCGCCACCCCTGACGTACCGGAGGTGCGAGCGTGAACCCGACCCTCGCAAATATCGCGGAGGCCCAGCGAAGCGTGCTCGCGGCTGAGGATCTTTCGATGTTCGGGCGCGACCCCTGGTGGCTCGTCGCCATCAAGGCCGTGTTCTGCTTCGCCTTCCTGATGATCACCGTGCTCTTCTCCATTGTGTGGGAGCGCAAGGTCGTCGCCTGGATGCAGCTGCGCATCGGCCCCAACCGGCACGGCCCCTGGGGCATGCTCCAGTCGCTCGCCGACGGCATCAAGCTGATGCTGAAGGAAGACTTGATCGTCAAGCGCGCGGACAAGGCCGTCTATGTCCTCGCGCCGATCATCGCCGCGATCCCGGCCTTCATGGCGATCGCCGTGATCCCCTTCGGGCCGGCCGGCAACGAGGTCTCGATCTTCGGCCACCGCACCTCGATGCAGCTCACCGACCTGCCGATCGCGATGCTCTACATCCTCGCGGTCGCCTCGGTCGGGATCTACGGCATCGTGCTGGCCGGCTGGTCGTCGGGATCGACGTATCCGCTGCTGGGCGGTTTGAGGTCCTGCGCGCAGATGATCTCCTACGAGATCGCGATGGGCGCGGCCTTCGCCTCCGTCTTCCTCTACTCCGGGTCGATGTCGACCTCGGCGATCGTCGAGGCGCAGGCGGACCGCTGGTTCATCATTCTGCTGCCGGTCTCCTTCATCATCTACGTCGTCACGATGGTCGGCGAGACCAACCGTGCTCCGTTCGACATGCCGGAGTCCGAGGGCGACCTGGTCGGCGGCTTCAACACCGAGTACAGCTCGATCAAGTTCGCGATGTTCATGCTGGCCGAGTACGTCAACATGGTCACCGTCTCCGCCGTCTCGGCCACCCTCTTCCTGGGCGGCTGGCGGGCCCCGTACCCCATCTCGACCTTCTGGGAGGGCGCGAACCACGGCTGGTGGCCGATGCTCTGGTTCGTCATCAAGGTCCAGCTGCTGCTGTTCTTCTTCATCTGGCTGCGCGGCACGCTGCCCCGCGTCCGCTACGACCAGCTGATGAAGCTCGGCTGGAAGGTGCTGATCCCGGTATCGGTGGTGTGGCTGATGCTGGTGGCGACCGTGCGGGCGCTGCGGAACGCGAACTACGACTTCCAGCAGATCGTGCTGTACGTCGGTGGCGCTGTCATCGCGGTACTGCTGCTCTCCTTCGTCGCCGACATCTTCCGTGGCAAGAAGGAGAAGGAGGCGGAGGCCCAGGCCGCTGAGGCGAAGCCCGCGGCGTTCGACCCGATGGCGGGCGGATTCCCCGTACCGCCGCTGCCGGGGCAGGAGTTGCCCCCCGTGCCGCGCAGGCGGCCGCGCCGTGAGCGCGAGTTGATTGTCAGTGGTGCACCCAGCGACATTTCCGGGGGCGAGACCCGAACCCCCGGAGCGAGTGACGGTCCCAGTGACGGAAAGGAGGCTGACGGTGTCTGAGGAATCCGAGGGCAAGTTCCAAAATCCGGTCGCCGGCTTCGGCGTGACCTTCAAGGCCATGTTCAAGAAGCGGCTGACCGAGCAGTACCCGGAGCAGCAGAAGGTCACGGCGCCGCGCTTCCACGGCCGGCACCAGCTCAACCGTCATCCGGACGGGCTCGAGAAGTGCATCGGGTGCGAGCTGTGCGCGTGGGCCTGTCCGGCGGACGCGATCTATGTGGAGGGCGCGGACAACACCGAGGAGGAGCGCTACTCCCCGGGGGAGCGGTACGGCCGGGTCTACCAGATCAACTACGCCCGCTGCATTCTGTGCGGGCTGTGCATCGAGGCCTGTCCGACGCGGGCGCTGACCATGACGAACGACTTCGAGCTGGCCGACAGCTCCCGCGAGAGCCTCATCTATACGAAGGAGCAGCTGCTCGCCGGTCTCGAGGAGGGCATGGTCGACTCCCCGCACTCGATCTTCCCGGGCATGGACGAGCAGGACTACTACCGGGGGCTGGTCAGCGAGGCCGCTCCCGGAACGGTCCAGCAGGTCGCCGTCTCCAAGGGCGAGAAGGGCGAGGAGGTGGACGTATGAACACCCTCGCAGCCTCCACCACTTCCGTGGGCGAGGCCATCCAGTTCTGGGTGCTCGGCACCATCGCCGTAGCCGGGGCGCTCGGCACGATCCTGATGCGGCGGGCCGTGCACAGTGCGCTCTGCCTCGCCGGGACCATGATCATCCTGGCGGTCTTCTACCTCGCCAACGGCGCGTATTTCCTCGGTGTCGTCCAGATCATCGTCTACACCGGTGCGATCATGATGCTGTTCCTCTTCGTCGTCATGCTGGTCGGCGTCACCGCCGCCGACTCGCTCAAGGAGACGCTGAAGGGGCAGCGCTGGCTGGCCGCGGCCTGCGGTCTGGGCTTCGGCATGCTGCTGATCGCCGGCATCGGCCATGCCTCGCTGAAGACGTTCAACGGCCTGGGCGCGGCCAACACCGCGCACGGTGGCAATGTCGAGGGCCTGGCCCAACTCCTCTTCAGCAAGTACGTCTTCGCCTTCGAGATCACCAGCGCGCTGCTGATCACGGCGGCCGTCGGCGCGATGGTGCTCACCCACCGGGAGCGCACCGAGCGGGCCAAGACCCAGCGCGAGCTGGCCGAGCAGCGCGTACGGGAAGGCAAGCAACTTCCGCCGCTGCCCGCGCCCGGTGTCTACGCCCGGCACAACGCCGTAAACATCTCTGGTCTGCTGCCGGACGGCACGCCGTCCGAGCTCACCGTCAACAAGACGCTGCGGGCGCGCGGCCAGATCCGCGATGTGTCGAGCGAGGCGCTGAACGACCTGCGGGTGCTGGAGCAGCGCGCGGAGGTGCGGCTCGGCCGTGAGACCGAGTCGCACGAGTCGCATGCCCGACACGACTCGCACGACTCGCACGACTCGCACGACGAGGAGGTCACGAAGTGAATCCCGTCAACTATCTGTATCTCGCGGCGCTGTTGTTCACCATCGGCGCGGCCGGGGTGCTGATCAGGCGGAACGCCATCGTGCTCTTCATGTGCATCGAGCTGATGCTCAACGCCTGCAACCTCGCGTTCGTCGCCTTCTCCCGGATGCACGGCAATCTCGACGGCCAGATCATCGCGTTCTTCACGATGGTCGTCGCCGCCGCTGAAGTCGTGGTCGGGCTCGCGATCATCGTGTCGCTGTTCCGTTCCCGCCACTCGGCCTCGGTCGACGACGCCAGCCTGATGAAGCTGTAAGGGGTCGCTGGACCGTGACTAACACAGAGAACCTGATTGCGCTGCTCGTCGCGGCGCCTTTGCTCGGAGCGGCGGTCCTGCTGTGCGGGGGGCGGCGGCTCGACCGCAGCGGCCACTGGATCGGCACGCTGTTCGCGGCCGCGTCCTTCGTGGTCGGCGCGGTGCTGTTCGTGGACATGCTGGGCAAGGGCGCGGAGGAACGCGCCATGTACCAGAGGCTGTACAGCTGGATTCCCGTCGAGGGCTTCCAGGCTGACGTGGCCTTCCAGCTCGACCAGCTCTCGATGACGTTCGTCCTGCTGATCACGGGCGTCGGCTCGCTTATCCATGTGTACTCGATCGGGTACATGGAGCACGACGAGCGCCGCCGCCGATTCTTCGGCTATCTGAACCTCTTCCTCGCCGCGATGCTGCTGCTGGTCCTCGCGGACAACTACCTCCTGCTGTACGTCGGCTGGGAGGGCGTCGGCCTCGCCTCGTACCTGCTGATCGGCTTCTGGCAGCACAAGCCCAGCGCGGCGACGGCGGCGAAGAAAGCCTTCCTGGTCAACCGCGTCGGCGACATGGGTCTGTCGATCGCGATCATGCTGATGTTCACCACCTTCGGGACATTCGCCTTCGGGCCTGTGCTGGAGGCGACCGGTGAGGCGAGCGAGGGCAAGCTGACAGCCATCGGGCTGTTGCTGCTGCTCGCGGCGTGCGGCAAGTCCGCACAGGTGCCGCTGCAGTCCTGGCTCGGGGACGCGATGGAGGGCCCGACTCCGGTCTCGGCCCTGATCCACGCGGCGACCATGGTGACCGCGGGCGTCTACCTCATCACCCGCTCCGGGGAGATCTTCAACGCGGCCCCGGACGCGCAATTGGCGGTCACGGTCGTCGGCGCGGTGACGCTGATCTTCGGTGCCATCGTCGGTTGCGCGAAGGACGACATCAAGAAGGCGCTGGCCGGTTCGACGATGTCGCAGATCGGCTACATGATCCTCGCGGCCGGCCTCGGCCCGATCGGATACGCCTTCGCGATCATGCACCTGGTGACACACGGCTTCTTCAAGGCCGGGCTGTTCCTCGGCGCGGGCTCCGTGATGCACGGCATGAACGACGAGGTCGACATGCGCAGGTACGGCGGCCTGCGGAAGTACATGCCGATCACCTTCGTCACCTTCGGTCTCGGCTATCTGGCGATCATCGGCTTCCCCGGTCTGTCCGGCTTCTTCTCCAAGGACAAGATCATCGAGGCGGCCTTCGCCAAGGGCGGGACGGAGGGCTGGATCCTCGGCGGTACGGCACTGCTGGGCGCCGCGATCACCGCGTTCTACATGACGCGCGTGATGCTGCTGACGTTCTTCGGCGAGAAGCGCTGGCAGCCCGACGCGGAGGGCAACGAGCCGCATCCGCACGAGTCGCCGAGGTCGATGACCATCCCCATGGTGATCCTTGCCTTCGGGTCCGTCTTCGCCGGAGGCCTGTTCAGCCTGAATGACGCGTTCGTGAACTGGCTGAAGCCCGTCACGGACTTCGAGCACGGGCACCCGCCCATCAGCGCGACGGCGGTGACCTCGGCAACGGTCGTTGCTCTCCTCATCGGCGTGGGCATCGCCTACGCCCAGTACGGACGGCGCCCGGTTCCCGCGGTCGCCCCGCGAGGGAGTCTGCTCACCCGGGCCGCCCGCCGCGATCTCCTCCAGGACGACTTCAACCATGTGGTCCTGGTCCGCGGCGGCGAGCACCTCACCCGCTCCCTGGTCTACGTCGACCACACCCTGGTCGACGGCGTGGTCAACGGCACGGCCGCCTCGTTCGGCGGGCTCTCCGGCCGGCTGCGCAAGCTGCAGAACGGCTACGCCCGCACCTATGCGGTCTCGATGTTCGGAGGTACGGCGGTGCTGATCGCCGCGACCCTGCTGATGAGGGCGGTGTAACTGTTATGTCGTTCCCTCTCCTTACAGTGACGGCGGCGCTCCCGGCGGTCGGCGCGATCGCCACCGCCGCCGTCCCGGCCGCGCGGCGCACCGCCGCCAAGTGGCTGGCGCTGCTGGTCTCGCTCGGCACGCTGGTGCTGGCCGCGGTTGTGCTCGTACGGTTCGAGCCCGGCGGCGACCGCTATCAGCTGACCGAGTCGCACGCGTGGATCAAGGACTTCGGCGTCCGGTACGAACTGGGCGTGGACGGCATCGGGGTGGCGCTGCTGGCGCTGACCGCGCTGCTGATCCCGTTCGTGATCCTGGCGGGCTGGCACGACGCCGACCCTTCCCCTGCCTCCGGCGGGGACACCCCTAAGGAAACGAAGAACTATCGGTGGCGGCCGACTCAGGGCTTCTTCGCCCTGATCCTGGCCGTCGAGGCGATGGTGATCCTCTCCTTCGAGGCCACCGACGTCTTCCTCTTCTACATCCTGTTCGAAGCCATGCTCATCCCGATGTACTTCCTCATCGGCGGCTTCGGGGACCGTGCCCACGCGGGCAGCGACGAGAACGCCGCGGCCCAACGCTCGTACGCGGCCGTGAAGTTCCTGCTCTACAACCTGGTCGGCGGCCTGATCATGCTGGCCGCGGTCATCGGGCTCTATGTCGTCGCGGGCAGCTTCTCGCTCAACGAGATCGCCGCGGCACGCGCGTCCGGGACGCTCGACATGGCGACCAACACCGAGCGGCTGCTGTTCCTCGGCTTCTTCTTCGCCTTTGCGGTGAAGGCGCCGCTGTGGCCGCTGCACACCTGGCTGCCCAACGCCATGGGTGAGGCGACCGCGCCGGTCGCCGTGCTGATCACCGCGGTCGTCGACAAGGTCGGCACGTTCGCGATGCTGCGCTTCTGCCTCCAGCTCTTCCCGGAGGCCTCCAAGTGGGCCACGCCCGTGATCCTGGTGCTCGCACTGATCAGCATCGTCTACGGGGCGCTGCTCGCGGTCGGCCAGCGCGATATCAAGCGCCTTGTCGCGTACGCCTCGATCTCGCACTTCGGCTTCATCATCCTGGGCATCTTCGCGATGACGTCCCAGGGGCAGTCGGGCGCGACGCTCTACATGATCAACCACGGGATCTCGACGGCCGCGCTGATGCTGGTGGCCGGGTTCCTGATCTCCCGGCGCGGCTCGCGGCTCATCGCGGACTACGGCGGGGTACAGAAGGTCGCCCCGGTACTCGCCGGCACCTTCCTGATCGGCGGTCTGGCCACGCTCTCGCTGCCGGGTCTCGCGCCCTTCGTGAGCGAATTCCTGGTTCTGGTCGGCACATACGCGCGCTATCCGGTGGCCGGGATCATCGCCACCTTCGGCATTGTGCTCGCCGCGCTCTACACCCTCGTCCTTTACCAGCGGACGATGACGGGCCCGGTGAAGGCCGAGGTGTCGAAGATGCCGGACCTCAAGGTCCGTGAGCTGGCCGTGGTCGCCCCGCTGATCGCGCTGCTGCTCTTCCTCGGCGTCTTCCCGAAGCCGCTGACAGACATCGTCAACCCGGCGGTGGAGCACACGATGTCCGACGTACAGAAGAAGGACCCCCAGCCCGAGGTGGAGGCGGCCAAGTGAGCGCTACAGCTGTCCACAGCCTGTGGACAACGGCAGTCGAGCCGATCGACAAGATCCCGGCTCCGACTGTCGAGTACGCCCAGCTGGCACCGGCGCTGATCGTCGTCGGCGCCGCCATCGTGGGTGTGCTCGTGGAAGCATTCGTTCCGCGCAAGGTCCGTTACCACGTCCAGGTGTTCCTGACCGTCGTCGCCCTCGTGGCCGCCTTCGCGGCGGTCGTCGCTCTCGCGGCCGGCGGATACGGCACCACCAAGGCGAAGATCGCGGCGATGGGCGCGATCGCGGTCGACGGCCCGGCGCTCTTCCTGCAGGGCACCATCCTGCTGGCCTCGCTGGTCGCGGTCTTCACCTTCGCCGAGCGCCGCCTCGACCCTCAGGTGCACGGCAAACACGTCGACTCGTTCGCCGCGCAGGCCGCGTCCGTACCCGGCAGCGACAGCGAAAAGGCCGCGGTCAAGGCCGGGTTCACCACCACCGAGGTCTTCCCGCTGGTGCTCTTCGCGGTCACCGGCATGCTGATCTTCCCGGCCGCCAACGATCTGCTGACGCTGTTCATCGCGCTGGAAGTCTTCTCGCTCCCGCTCTACCTCCTGTGCGCCGTCGCCCGCCGCAAGCGGCTGATGTCGCAGGAGGCGGCCGTGAAGTACTTCCTGCTGGGAGCCTTCTCGTCGGCGTTCCTGCTGTTCGGGATCGCCCTGCTGTACGGGTACGCGGGCTCGGTGTCGTACGCGAGGATCGCGGACGTCGTCGACGGCAGCGTGCGCACCATCGACCCGGCGCTCGCCGACACCATGGGGAACGACGCGTTGCTGCTGATCGGTGGCGCGATGATCCTTATGGGACTGCTGTTCAAGGTCGGCGCGGTGCCGTTCCACATGTGGACGCCGGACGTCTACCAGGGGGCGCCGACTCCGGTCACTGGCTTCATGGCGGCGGCGACGAAGGTGGCCGCGTTCGGCGCGCTGCTGCGCCTGCTGTACGTCGTGCTGCCGGGGCTGCGCTGGGACTGGCGGCCGGTCATGTGGGCGGTCGCGATCGTCACCATGCTGGGCGGCGCGATCGTCGCGATCACGCAGACCGACATCAAGCGGCTCCTTGCGTACTCCTCGATCGCGCACGCCGGATTCATCCTGGCCGGTGTCATCGCGACGACGCCCGACGGCATCTCGTCCGTCCTCTTCTACCTTGCCGCGTACTCCTTTGTGACGATCGGCGCGTTCGCGGTGGTCACGCTGGTGCGGGACGCGGGTGGCGAGGCGACGCATCTGTCCAAGTGGGCGGGGCTCGGGCGGCGTTCGCCGCTGGTGGCGGCGGTCTTCGCGGTGTTCCTGCTGGCCTTTGCGGGCATTCCGCTGACGTCGGGCTTCTCCGGGAAGTTCGCGGTCTTCAAGGCGGCGGCGGAGGGCGGCGCGGGCGCGCTGGTCGTGGTCGGTGTGATCTCGTCGGCGATCGCCGCGTTCTTCTACATCCGGGTCATCGTGCTGATGTTCTTCAGCGAGCCGAAGGCGGAGGGCCCCACGGTCGCCGTGCCGTCGCCGTTGACGATGACGACGATCGGCGTGGGTGTCGCGGTGACGCTGGTGCTGGGTGTGGCGCCGCAGTACTTCCTGGACCTGGCGAGCCAGGCGGGAGTCTTCGTCCGCTGACCGCTTGAGCGCTCGCCGTGGTGTCCACGAGTTGGACGACATCGCGGCGAGCGCTTTTCCATGCCCGGGGGAGCGCAGGTCCGGGTCGGTCAGGGGTGCGAGATCAAACACGGCCCATACGGTTTTGCAGGGGCGCCGCCCGGGGGTGACGCCCCAGTGCCGTGGCCGGAAACGCTGGCCGGTCCGTCCGACGAACGGTTCGTTCTCAAACGCCGGACAGGATGGAAAACCCAGCCCGTCCGGCGCTTGAGGACACGCGCGGCCCAAGGCCGCGCAACCCGTGAACCTCGCGGTCACAGCCCCAGCGGTCGGCGAACGGGTCGACAGGGAGAAGGCCGCGTCCCGACTCGTCCTCTCCGGGCTGCCGGGTGACGGGGTGCCGGTCAGCGCGTGCAGGGCTCACAGCCAGCCCCGCCGGGCCGCCGCGAGGCTGGCCTGGAAGCGGGTGGACGCGCCGAGTTCGTTCATCAGCCGCTGGATGCGCCGCTGGGTGGTCCGCGCGCTCCAGCCCTGTGTCCGGGCTATGGCCGCGTCCGTGAGCCCCGAGGCCAGCAGGGCCAGCAGGGCCCGGGTTTCGCCGTCGGGCTGCCCCGGCTGCTGGGCGTCCGCCGCCGGTCTGCCGGCCGGCTGCCGGGCGGCCCCCAGCAGCGGGACGGCACGCTCCCACTGGGCTTCGAAGAGCGACTGCAGCGCCACCAGCATGGGAGAACCGTGGATCAGGTAGGCCGCCTGCCCGCCGGGCGCCAGGCTGAACGGAATGATGGCGGCCCGGCTGTCGCTGATCACCAGCTTCAGCGGCAACTCGGGCCGCACCCGGGCCTGCTCGCCGGCCCGGACGCTCGGCACGATGTCGCCCTGAAGCCTGCCGGGCCAGGACACCGCCTCGCGGTCGTAGATCACCCGGTGGACCACACCGGTCCGTTGCCGTTCGAGCTGGCCGTCGAGATTGCTGCCCGGCCGGTCGACATAGGGGGGACGGTCGAATGCGCACACCTCGCGGCGGGCCCCGGAGGTCAGCCGGAGTACCGCCGCGCTGATGTCGTCACGGTCCATCAACAGCTCAACGGCCATGTCCGGATGGCTGATCCGGGTCGCCTCCCGGTGCGTCTCGGTCAACTGCTGCATCAGCGCCCGCGCTTCGTTGAGCTGCTGCTCCCGTTCCTGTATCAGCCCGCTGACCGCTACATCGGGGGCGGCGGCCGAGAACCGCGGCGGACGCCCGGCGGCACGCGACGCCAAGCCGTCCTTGACCAGTCGGGACAGCAGCCTCCCCACTGTGGGCGCTGATATGCCGCACACGTCGGCGAGTTCCGCGGCGGTGCACCGCGGCATACCGACCAGAGCCGCGTAGACCCGCTCTGTTTCCTCCGTAAGTCCCAGTACGTTAAATTCCATGCCCTCTCCGACAGTTCTGTGGCTGTTTCCCGCCACCTGGCGGAAGTCGGCCACCTTTCCCACCTTGCGCCTCATCCGCCGCAGTTGACATCTTCGCCCAAAGAGGGCGCTGCCCTGCGGTGATGCGAGCGGCAGTGCGTCTGAAGTGTGTTCCCGCACCCATTGCTCCCCTGGAAAGGTGTTCCATGTCGCGTGCCCATCCTCCCGGCAGACGGTTGGGGGCCGTTTCCGCCACGCTCGTGGCCTTCACGGCCGCAGTCGTGGCGGTACCGGCCTCCGCCGCCCCGTCAGGTTCCCCCGCGTCCGGGGCCGCCGGCTCCGCGCCCGGTGCCGGGCAGTTCGCCGCCAGTACGCCGCTGGGCAGCGAGTCGCCGGACACGTCACTGCCCGAGCAGCGCGAGGGTGTCGTGCCGGGCCAGGTGCTGGTCACGCTCGACTCCGAGACCTCCGTGACCGGTGGTGCACTGGCCAACAGCCGGGTCGAGGCCCGTGCTCCGCAGACCGACAGCGCCGCGCTCGACAAGAAACTGGGCGCGGCGGGCGCCACGTCACTGCAGCCGCTGTTCCCCTCGCTGTCGAAGTCGGCCACCGACTCGATGACCGCGACGGCCCGCGAGCGGCTGGGTACCGAAGCCGCCGACCTGTCACGTACCTACGTGGTCCGGACGAAGAAGCGGGACTCCGCCGCCGTCGCCCGCAGCCTCCAGGGCACGGCCGGGGTGCTGAACGCCGAGCCGAACCGGTACGTGAACACCATGAGCACCGGGGGGCAGAAGCTGTCCTCGGCCGTCATCAAGTCCGCGAAGGCCGCCCCGCCCGCCGCGGCACCCGACGCCCGTGAGGCCCCGGCCGATTCCGGCCTGGCAGCCTCCGACGCGGTACCGGCGAATTACGCCCTCAGCGACTCCGCACAGGCCTTCCTGAATGCCGGCGGGGTCAACGCGGCGGGCGCCTTCGACATTCTGCAGGGCCGGTACGGGCAGCAGCCAGGCACCGGCCAGACCATCACCAACGTGTCCATCGGCGACCTGACCGACCAGTCGATGGCCGACGCCGGTGACAGCTATGTGCGGAACTACGGACCCACCACCGTGCTGAAAGACGGTCAGCGCTACCTCGACCTGCCCTCGATGCCGCTGATCCCCACCTATGTGGCGGCCCCCGACGGGAGTGTGAGCGGTTCCGCGTCCACCCAGAACCAGGACCCGCTCCTGGGCGAGGTGCTGCTGGACTTCAGCGTGATGTCGCCGCTGGCGCACGACCGGCAGCGGGCGGACCGGGTCGGAAGCGGCTACACCGACCTGCTCGGTATCGCTCCGGGAGCCGACTACCGGCTGGTCGTTCCGCAACAGCCCACGATCGACCAGATAGCCACCGCGCTGCTGGCGGCCGCGCACCAGTCGCCCAAGCCGGACGTCATCACCGCCAGCCTCGGCTTCGGCACCGACGCCCAGGGCTTCCCCGGGCGCTACCTGGAGGACGACCCGTACCTGCGGTCCGTCGTGGCCTCCATAGTCCAGCGCGACGGCGTCGTGGTCTCCATCTCCTCCAACGACGGCACCCGGCTGTACACCCCGGCCGCGGTCGGCCCGGACGGCGGCAGCACGCCAACCGACAGCGCGCCGAACAACAAGGCCGCCACGAGCATCGGCGACGTCGCGTACTCCACGACGCCGTCGAAGGTCCCCGACAGCGGCGCGATAGCCGCCGGCGGCACCACCCTGGACGACACGCTGGCCTCCCGTACCGGGGACGCCACCACCGCCGAGACCCGGATCAGCGGCTTCGGCACCTTCTCCTCCGGGTTCGGCACCCGCATCGACCTGTCGGCGCCCAGCGACAACATCGTCGCCTTCGAGCACACCGCGGGGGCGGCCGCGCAGGGCGTGACTCCGGTTCTCAACGGCGGTACGTCGGCGTCCGCGCCCATGATCGCGGCGGCCGCCGCGGTGGTGCTGCACGCCGCTGAGCTGGCCGGGCACGAGCTGACCCCCCAGCAGGTCCGGGACGTCCTGAAGCGGACCGGCCGTGAGGTCTCCACCCCGGCGCAGATCGACCGGGAGCTGAACGTCGGCAAGCAGATCGACGTCACCGCCGCCACCGAGGAGGTCCTCGGCCGCAAGAGCGGCAAGCCCACCGCGGTACGGCTGTCGGTCGCGCACCGCGTCACCGTCGGCGGACTCGGCGGCCGGTTCGTGGAGGCGACCGACCAGAACCGTATCGACCTCGGCGACATGGCCTCCGGCGGCAACGGCATGGGCCTGGTGGGCCCGGTGACCTTCGCCGGCGATGTCACCGGCCTCCCCAAGGGAGAAAACCCCCGGTACACGCTCGGCGTGGGCTCGAAGCAGTGGCGCTCCAGCGCCCCCGCGATCCGGGTGACACCCACCGAGTTGCTGGAGGCGGCGGGCCTGCCGGTCGTCTCCGACAGCGACCGCGACATCACGGTCACCTACCGGGTTCTGGTCGGCGACCGGGTGCAGGCCACCGTGCGGCGCACCCTCACAGTCGGCCCCACCGACGGCCGTTACGTACAAGCCACCGCTCCGCAGGCGCCCGCGGTGGTGAAGAACGGACTGCCGGTCACGGTGAAGTACGACCTGTCCAGGGTCAGCAGCACCGACGCCCCGCAGCTCGTGGTGTCCACCGTCGGCCACTGGAGCCCGGCCCTGGCGCCCCGGTTCAGCGCCGCCTGGCACCAAGAGCTGACAGACACCACCGGCACCGTCACCATCCCCGCCGAGGCATTCTCCGGCGGTGGCGGGATCTACGGCATCGGCATCGCCCAGTCGGGGTTCGGCGGCAACCCCCAGTTCACCAGGTACGGCGAGTTCGCCCCGATCCGGGTCGACGGCTCCACCGCGGCCCAGCGCCCGGCGGCACCGCTCATCACCGGCACCAACGACGTCCAGGGACATTTCGCCGAGGTCACCCGCGCGAAGCCCGGCTTCGGCCTGCGGTACGACGTACGGGGGATCAAGGGAGCGAAGTACGCCCAGGTGGAGTTCTCCGCACCGGCGCCGACGCTCGACGACTCGCGCAACACGTTCACCAACGCCAACGGGACCACGCTCGACAACGACGGTGTGAACTCCCCCTCCACCGCGCACCGCACCCTGTCCGCCACCGCGGGCACCGTACGGCTCAACGCTTTGGAGCTGGGCCTGTCCACCTCCACCGCCTACGGGGTACGGATCCTGGCCCTCGACAGCCACCACCGGGTCGTCGGCCAGGCGTCGCCCGTCTCCACCCTCCAGGTGGACGACGGACCGGCCCCGGCCGGCAGCACGGTGCTGACCTTTGCCGCGACGGGCGACGACTCGGTCGTGGCCCTGCGCACCACCGCCGGGTCCACCGAGGTCCGGCACTACTCCACCGCCACCGGTGTCTACGGGGGGGTCATGGCCTCGGACTCCGGCGAGGGATCGGACTACGAGGTGCTGGGCGTGGCCCCGACCGCGCACCGTGCCCTGCTGGTCCACCAGGCCGAGCCTGGCGGTGACCTGCAGGTGGAGACCTGGGATACCGCCACGGACACCTTGGTCGGCCGGAAGACCCTGCCCACCGCGGACTACACGTTCGTGGCGGGACGGGTGGACGCCACCCGGGCCCGCGGCGCCCTGCTGCTCCGCGCGGTCGCGGACAAGAGCGACCTGGTCCTCCCGGTCGAACTGGGGGACGGCACCGTCGGAGAGCCGATCCCGGCCGATCCGGAGGGCGTTGCCAAGGGGACGTACACCCTCCTGGACATCGACTCATCGACCGGTGACGCCTACCTGACGAAGGGCGCTCCCCTCGTCATCTGCCTGGGCGCCGTCAAGGTGGCCCGGGTGAACCTCAGCACGCGAGAGGTGACCGGCGCCGGATCGACCTCCGGCTGCAGCTACGGCTTCGCGTCGGACGGGTCCAGCACCCTGTACAACGTGTCGGCCACCTCGATCAGCACCAAGATCACTCCCACCGCCGTCCTCGGTTCGCTGTCCATCGCCACCGGCGAGAACGGTGAGGGCGTCGCCGTACGGCGAGGCACGCCCAGCGCGCTGGCGGTGGACGGCAAGAACCGGTTCGCGGTGGTGTCGTTCGCGGCGCCGGAGGGCACGATCTACTTCGGCTCGCAGCAGGGTTTGGTGCTGGACAACAACGCCACCAGCCAACTGGTGCTCATCGACCTCGCCACGGGCGCCCCAGTGCGGACACTGACCGGTTTCAGGGTTCAGCAGCACGGTGGAAGCCTGATGCGCGGCGGCCAGATGAACTCCATCCAGCTGGATCCGGCCACCCGTACCGGCTGGACCTACGGTCCGTACAACGAGCAGCTCCAGCAGTTCTCCTACTGAGGCCTGACGGACTGCTGATGTGAGACAGCACGGGGCGAGAAGCGGACACCGCTTCTCGCCCCTTCACCGTTGTGCCGATCCTGCGACGGGGCTGCGCCACTCAGCCGGCCGTAGTCGCCGCCGCCCGTGCCGCGTACGCGCGCACGTCCGCGTCCGGGTCGGTCACCGCGGTGGTGAGCGCGGCGCCTGCGTCCTCGCGATCCGAGTGCCGCAGAAGAGCGAGGACGGCCTGTGCGCGGACATCGGCGTTGGCGTCGCCGAGTGCCTTGGCCAGGGCGGGCACGGCGAATTCGGGATCGGCCGCGCCCAGGGCGGTGGCCGCACCTGCGCGGACCTGCCAGGACGCGTCGGCCAGCGCGATGACGGCGGTGGCGTCGTACGGGGCGGGGCAGGCGGTCGAGCCGAGTGCGGCCAGCGCCGCCGCGCGGACGAGGAGGTCCGGGTCCTGGAGCAGGGGCTCCAGGACCCCCGGGTCCGCCAGGCTGCGCGCCACCGTGACGCGGACCTCGCGGGCCGGGTCGGCGGTGGCGCGGGCAACGGCGTCGAGTGCTTCGACCGAGACCAGGGCGCGTACGGCCGCGATGCGGACCTACACGCCTCAGGGCCGCTGGGCCCGGCCGTGCCCGGGGCCGGCCGAGTGCGCCGTCCACGCAGCCCGCCATCGGGTCACACCGACGGTGCGATCCGGCCCGTCACTTCGCCGAGGCCGACGCGTACCCCGTCCGGACCCGGCGCCCAGGCCGTCATCGTCACCACGTCGCCGTCCTCCAGGAACGTCCGCTTGCCCTCCGGGAGCTCGAGCGGGTCCCGGCCGTTCCAGGTGAGCTCCAGAAGTGAGCCGCGCTGGTGGACCTCGGGGCCGCTGACCGTTCCGGAACCGTAGAGATCGCCCGTACGCAGCGAGGCGCCGTTGACCGTCATATGGGCCAGCTGCTGGGCGGCCGTCCAGTACATGGTGGCGAACGGCGGCTCGGCGATCACATGGCCGTTGACCGCCACCGTGATACGCAGGTCGAAGCCGCCCGGCTCGTCCTCGGCGGAGTCGTCGAGGTAGGGGAGCAGATCGAAGTCGCGGGCGGGCGGGGCGGACCTCGCCGCGTCCAGGGCCTCCAGCGGGGTCACCCAGGCGGATACGGAGGTGGCGAACGACTTGCCGAGGAACGGGCCGAGCGGGACGTACTCCCAGGCCTGGATGTCGCGCGCCGACCAGTCGTTGAGCAGCGAGACGCCGAAGACATGCTCGCGGAAGTCCCCGAGGGCCACCGGCCTGCCCAGCTCGGAGGGAGTGCCGACGAGGAAGGCGACCTCCGCCTCGATGTCGAGCTTGACCGACGGGCCGAAGACGGGGGCGGCGTCGGCGGGCGCCTTGCGCTGGCCGGACGGGCGCACCACGTCCGTGCCGGAGACGACGACGGTGCCGGAACGGCCGTGGTAACCGATGGGCAGGTGCTTCCAGTTGGAGGTCAGCGAGTCCCCGTCCGGCCGGAAGATCTTGCCGACATTGGTGGCGTGGTGCTCGCTCGCGTAGAAGTCGACATAGTCGGCGACGTCGTACGGGAGGTGCAGCGTGACCGAGTCGAGCGGGTGCAGCAGCGGCTCCACGTCCGGCCTGTGGGCGGGCACGGTGAGCCAGGCGGTGAGCGCGCGGCGCACGTCGCGCCAGGCGGTGCGGCCCGCCGCAAGCAGCGGGTTGAGGTTCGGCCGGGCCAGCAGGGCGGCGTAGGGGGAGCCGAGGACGAGGGCCGCCGCTCCGGCGTCGAGCACGTGGTTGCCGATGCGGACGCCGAGCCGCCGGCGGTCGGGCTCGTCGGCGGTGGTGAAGACGCCGTACGGGAGGTTGTGCGGGCCGAAGGGATCGCCCTCGGCCAGATCGAGCGGGCTCTGCTCGGGCATCGGTGCTTGCCTCGCTTTCCACGGGTGTGGGGCACACGTTACGTGGACGTCGCCCGGCCGCGGCGCTGTGCCCGGACCGGCCCTGGAGGGTCGCCCCGGACGGGCTGTCAGCCGGCCATCCGCGGGATGCGCTTCTCCCAGGTGCGGTGGAAGACAACCTCGTTGTGGTCCTTGCACACCACCTCGTTCGACGTGATGAAATCGGCCGCGTCGCAGGTGGTTTCGGAGCGCGTCTCGATCCGTACGTCCCAGGCCAGTTCCGGCCGGTGCAGCCGGATCGTCCAGTCCGAGCGGGCGCGGGCGGAGTGCGGGTCGTCCTGGTGGATCGTGTACGTCTCCAGCGCCTCCTCGGTGAATTCCAGGCCGTCCGGGTAGACGCGGGTGCCGCCGTAGCGCGGGTCGATCTCCAGCCGCCATTCGCCCTTGGCGACGTCCCGGACCACCAGCCGCTCCGGGCGCTGCTCGTCGAGCGTGGCGGGGGAGCTGACACCCAGTGGCGCGGACTGCTCGGGCTCCTCGAAGGTGATCGTGTCCGCCGTGCTCTCACCGCTCTCGCGTACGGGGAGTTCGAGGCGGGAGCCCGACGGGTCCAGGGTGAAGCCGGCCGAGCCGGTCTGCGGCCAGATCCACGGCCAGTACGCGGAGGAGACGGCGAGCCGGATGCGGTGGCCGGGCGGGAAGGTGTGGCCGATGCCGTTCAGGTCGAAGGAGACGTCCTCGCTTGCGCCGGGCGGCCAGGCATTGGCGCGTTCGCGGCCGTGGCGCGCGGAGAGGTTGAGGACCCCGCGGGTGACCAGGGTGGACGCGCCGTCCGGGGCGACGTCGCAGATCCGGGCGATCGCCTGGCCGTAGGGCACGTCCAGGCGCAGCCGCAGGGTGAGGCGGGGGCGGCCCAGGATCTCGATCGGGTCGCCGGTGACCAGGAATTCGAAGCAGGCCGAGCGGGCGTCCTCGTCGCGCTGGTCGGGCGGCAGGTCGGCGTCGTTGCCGAAGGGGAGGAAGCGGCCGGCGTCCACTCCGGTGTGCTGGGGCGAGTCGACGATCACCGGTTCGCCCTGGAGTGTGTACGGGACGGGTGTGATGTGCGGCGACGGCCAGGCGCGTTCGCCGACCCAGCGGCCCGGCAGCTCGGGGTAGCTCGTCGCGGGCGGGTGCGACTCGCTGATCCAGGAGCGCAGCAGGGGCTCGGCCATGACGCCTGTGTCAGCGTCTTTGAGCCAGTGGTCCCACCATCGACGCGTCTCCTGGAGGAAGCCGATCGCCGGACCCGGCGGCAGGCCCCGGTCGGGGTACTGGTGCGACCACGGGCCGATCAGGCCCCGTACGCGATCGGGCGGCAGATGCTCGACGAGCCGCAGCACGGTGTCCCGGTACGGGTCGTGCCGGCCGCCCACCGCCAGGACCGCCGCGTCGATCGCGGCGTAGTCCTCGCAGACACTGCCGTGCTTCCAGTAGTCGTCGCGGATCTGGTGGCCGAGCCAGGTGTGGATGAAGGGGTCGACGGCCTCCAGTCGCTTGAGCCACATCTCGCGCCACTCGTCGCCGGCGAAGAGCGGGTCCGGCGGGCGGGAGACGAAGGCGAGCATGGTGGCGGCCCACGAGTGCATGGCGGCGGCGAGCACCGAGCCGCCCATGTAGTGCACGTCATTGTCGTAGCGGTCGTCCGTCGAGCAGACGGTGACGATCGCCTTGAGCGGCTCGGGTGCGAGAGCTGCGATCTGGAGTGCGTTGATGCCGCCCCAGGCGATCCCGAACATGCCGACCCGGCCGGTGCACCACGGCTGCCGGGCCAGCCAGTTGACGACCTCGACGCCGTCGGCCAGCTCGGTCGCGTCGTACTCGTCGCCGGGCAGGCCCTCACTGTTGCCGTGTCCGCGCACGTCGACACGGACGGAGGCGTAGCCGTGGCCCGCGTACCAGGGGTGGCGCTGCCAGTCGCGCGGCGCGGTCCAGTCGGTCAGCCGGCAGGGCAGATACTCGAGCAGGGCGGGGACGGGTTCGTCGGTCAGTGGCCGCCAGATCCGCGCGTACAGCCTCGTACCGTCCGGCATCGCGATACGGATGTCCTCGTGGGCGGTCTCGTACGGGAAAACGGTGCGGATGTGCATGGCATGACCTCAGCGGATGTTCCGGTCAAAGGGGCCACTCATGGTCGTATGGACTGATCACGAACATACCGGGGGAGGCGGGAAGGCGCTCATGGTGATCGAAAGGCGACCGGATACGCTGACTTGAGTGAACCCAGCGACACATCGACAATCCGTGTGATCGTCAGCAGACAGGAGATCCCCTCGTGACCGTCGTCGGGCCGTTCGGGCTGAGCGTGCGGGACCAGGCTCTTGAGGCCGATGTCCAGACCGGGTTGGCGGCTGTCGAGGCGGGACTGCTCGATGCCACCAAGAGCGAGGTGCCCTTCATCACGGAGGCCGCACGGCACCTTGTACGAGCCGGGGGCAAGCGCTTCCGGCCGCTGCTGGTGATGCTCGCGTCCCAGTTCGGCGATCCGTACGCGCCGGGTGTGGTGCCTTCGGCCGTGGTCGTCGAGCTCACCCATCTGGCGACGCTGTACCACGACGATGTGATGGACGAGGCCGATGTGCGGCGCGGCGTGGACAGCGCCAACGCCCGCTGGGGCAACTCGGTGGCGGTGCTGACCGGCGACTTCCTGTTCGCGCGGGCCTCGCACATACTGGCCGACCTTGGCCCGGAGGCCGTCCGCATCCAGGCGGAGGCCTTCGAGCGGCTGGTCACCGGCCAGATCCTGGAGACGGCGGGGCCGCGCGACGGCCGCGACCCGGTCGAGCACTACCTCGATGTCATCGGGGGCAAGACGGGGTCGCTGATCGCGGTCTCGGGCCGGTTCGGCGCGATGATGTCGGGCGCGGACGAGGGTGTCGTGGACATCCTCACCCAGTACGGGGAGCGGCTCGGCATGGCGTTCCAGCTCGCCGACGACGTACTTGACATCGCCAGCGACACGCACGAGTCGGGCAAGACGCCAGGCACGGATCTGCGCGAGGGCATCCCGACGCTGCCGGTGCTGCATCTGCGCGCGCAGGCGGCGGCGCAGGGGCGGGCCGAGGACCTGGAGCTCGTCGCCCTGCTCGACGGGGATCTGACGGACGACGCCCGGCACGCCGAGGCGCTGCGGCTGCTGCGCGTGCACCCGGCGCTGGAGCAGGCCAGGCGGGACACCGTGCGGTATGCGCAGGAGGCGCGGGCGATGCTCGCTCCGCTGCCCGGGTGCTTTGCGAAGGCCGCCCTGGAAGAGCTCTGCGACGCGGTGGTCCACAGGGCCGGCTGACCGGCCTGATACCACGGCCGCGGTCGGCTCCGGGATCACCTCGGATCTTGTGACGCAGGGCACATTCTTGGATTGGGTCTAACCTCGGATCCACTCCGTACTCATGTCCGGAAGCCGACGCACCGGGCGTAGGCACCAGTGCGGGGAGATTTCAGAATGAAGCGCAACAAGGCCCTCCTTAAGCGCAACAAGGCCCCCCTTATCGGTACCACCGCCGTCGCCGCCGCAGCAGCGTAAACCTGGCTGTTCTGCCGGCCTTCGCCGACAGCAAGAGCTAGGGGCACGGGGACAGCGGCGCGAGCGTCTCGGTGCAGAGCGGCTCGGGCAGCGGCGGCTCGGACCGCGGCGCCTCCCTCTTCGTGGCGAGCCTGAACGGCGCGAACGAGGTGCCGGTGCAGGGCGGACCCGCCGTCGGGGACCGCGACGCGCCGCGCTGGAGTTTGTGAAGGTCAAGGGGGCAAGGTGTCCGTCGCCGTGAAGTTCCGCGGCGCCGACAAGCCGACCGCGCTCCACATCCACCAGGGTGCGAAGGGGACCAACGGCGGCATCAAGATCGACTTTACGGAGCTGCTCAGCAAGGGCAAGACCCAGTCCAAGGGCTGGACCGGCGCGGTCACCGGCACGGTGAAGGTCAAGGACAAGGCGGTGCTCGACGCGTTCAAGACCGACCCGAACGACTTCTACGCCAATCTGCACACCGCGCAGTTCCCCGGCGGCGCCGTCCGCGGCCAGTTCCACAAGGTGACCGGCTCCTTCAACTTCGCCGTCGCCCTCGACAACTTCCAGGCCTCCGTGGTCACGGGTGAGCAGATCTACGAGTGCAAGAAGGGCGACGACGGCAAGCTCTCCTTCCAGCAGCGCGATGTCCGCGCCGTCCTCGGCGGGAACATCGACCACTCCTTCATCGCCCCCGGCTCCGGTACGCCGCAGTGGGTCGCGCAGGACCACAGCGCCGTCACCGGCAAGGTGATCAGCAAGACCCCGAACGGCGACAAGAACATCCCCGAACTGGACCTGAAGGCCACCCAGTCCGGCAAGAAGCGGGGGCTGTTCGCCGGCACCCAGGAGATCTTCCGGCTGAACACCGTGGGCGGCGGCATCGCCCCGGCCGGCAGCTGCGAGAAGGGGGCGATCGTCGGCGTCCCCTACGGGGCGGACTACGTCTTCATCCAGAGGTAACCCGTCCGGCAGCAGGGCTCATGGCGCTTCCCCTACTGGTTGGGGGAGGCGCCGCGGCCTACTGTCATCCCATAGCAGTACGCCAAGTTGCTCCCGCGGTCTGACGCTTCTGCAGGCCCCATTTGGTCAGATGAATACCACCACCCCTGACCAACCACGGAGGTAGGGCTCACCATGGCACCGAACGACAGCGCACAGACCACCGAAGAGGCCCAGGACCTCGCAGCGGGCCGCCGCAAGGCAGCGCGCTACATCGTCCCGGCCGCGGTGGCCGGGGTGACGGCGGCGACCATCGGGCTCGTCCCGGCGCTCGCTGCCGCCGGTGACCCCAATCTTCCGAAGATCACCGCGCAGGAACTCATCGCGAAGATGGCTGCGTCGGACACCCAGCAGCTCTCCGGCACGGTGAAGATCAACACGGACCTCGGCATTCCGTCCCTGGCCGGCCTCAGCGACCTGGGCGGCGGCTCCCTCGCCCCCAAGGGTAAGAATGGGGATACGGGCTCCTCAGCGTCGCCGGACAGCAAGCTGCTGGAGCTCGCCTCCGGCTCGCACACCCTGCGGGTCGCGGCCGACGGCCCCGACAAGCAGAAGGTGTCCATCCTTCAGAACACCGCCGAGTACAGCATGATCCACAACGGTGGCCAGTTCTGGGCATACGACAGCGCGTCGAACGAGGCCTTCCACGCAAAGGACGACGGTTCCGGCAAGGGGCACGAGGCCGCGCCGAAGGACCTGCCGACCACGCCCAAGGAGCTCGCCGACCAGGCTCTGAAGGCCGCGGACAAGACCACGTCGGTGACCGTGGGCGGCACCGCGCAGGTGGCCGGCCGCGATGCGTACCAGCTGGTCATCGAGCCGAAGCAGAGCGGTTCGACGGTCGGCTCGATCAAGATCGCGGTGGACGCGAAGAACGGCGTGCCGCTGAAGTTCACGCTCACACCGAGCAGCGGCGGCAAGGCCGCGATCGACGCCGGCTTCACCAAGGTCGACTTCTCCAAGCCGGCCGCGTCCACCTTCGGCTTCACCCCGCCCAAGGGCGCCAAGGTGACCGAGGCCGACAAACTGCAGAAGGAGAAGGGCCAGGGGAACGACGCCAAGAACCATGACGCGGTCAAGGGCCTGGAGGACTTCCAGGGGCTGAACATGATCGGCAAGGGCTGGACCTCCATTGCCAAGATCCAGGCGCCGGGCGGCGCGGGCCTGACCGCACCGAAGGACGGCACGGCCCCCCCGGAGGCCGAGAAGTTCCTGAACGCGCTGGGCGACAAGGTCAACGGGAAGTTCGGCTCGGGCACGGTCTTCAAGACCCGTCTGGTCAATGCCCTCATGACGGACAACGGCACGGTCTACGTCGGCGCCGTGACCAAGGACGCGCTCGTGAAGGCCGCAAACGAGGCCAAGTAACACAAGTAACACAATGGGCACCTGCCTCCGCCCCGCCGTACGCTCCGTACGGTGGGGCGGAGCGCTGACCCGAGTGAACGGGGGACCGGAATGACATCCGTCATGGAGAGTGCCGACGAGACCGGCGTCGAGACTGTCATCGAGACGCGCGGGCTCACCAAGCGTTACCGGGGCGGGCAGTTGGCCGTCGACGGGCTCGATCTCACCGTGCCCGCCGGCAGTGTCTTCGGATTCCTCGGCCCCAACGGGTCGGGCAAGACCACCACCATCCGGATGCTGATGGGACTCATCGACCCCACCGCGGGCAGCGCCACTGTCCTCGGCAGACCCATGCCACGTGCCGTGCGCACGGTGCTGCCGCAGGTGGGCGCGCTGATCGAAGGGCCCGCGCTGTACGGGTTCCTGACCGGGCGGGACAATCTGCTGCGCTACGACTCCGCCGACCCGAGCGCCGATCCGCGTACCCGCAGCTCCCGCGTCGCCGCCGCGCTGGACCGGGTCGGGCTCACCTCGGCCGCGGGCAAGAAGGCCAAGGCGTACTCCCTCGGGATGAAACAGCGGCTCGGGCTCGCGGCCGCGTTGCTGCAGCCCCGCAGACTTCTGGTACTCGATGAGCCGACGAACGGCCTCGATCCGCAGGGCATGCGGGAAATCCGTTCCCTGGTACGGGAGTTGGCGGCTGACGGCACCACCGTCTTTCTCTCGTCCCATCTCCTCGACGAGATCGAGCAGGTCTGCACGCATGCCGCTGTGATGGCTCAGGGGCGGCTGCTTACCCAGGGGCCGGTCGCTGATCTCGCGGCGGGCGCCCGGGGCAGGCTGGCCGTCGTCACGCCCGACCCGGGGGACGCGGCCCGGCTGCTCAAGGAACTGGGGGTCACCGAGCTGACCGTCGACGAGGACCGGCTGACCGGTGAGCTGCCGGCCGCGGACGTGGAGCTGGCGGAGCTCAATGCCGCGCTGGTGAACGGCGGTGTACGGGTGCGAGGGTTCGGGATCGAGCGCGCCTCGCTGGAGGACGCTTTCGTAGCGCTTACCGGGGAGGGATTCGATGTCGCGGGTTGAGGAGGTCGAGGGGGCCGGGACGGTCGCGACGGCTGACGCGACGGCAGACGGGACGGCTGACGCGACCGGGACGCTTCGCAGGCCCAGCCCGCTGTGGACCCTGGGGCTGTTCCGCTCCGAGCTGACCACCACCTTCCGGCGCTGGCGCACGCTCGCGCTGCTGGGGGTCCTGGCAGCGGTCCCCGTACTGATCGGCATCGCTGTGAAGATCGAGACGAGCGACGGCGGTCCGGTCGGTGACGGCAGCGGGCAGGGCCCGGCCTTCATCACCCAGATCACCAACAACGGGCTGTTCCTGGTCTTCGCCGCGCTCGCCGCGACCCTGCCGGTCTTCCTCCCGATGGCCATCGGCGTCGTCGCGGGCGATGGGATCGCGGGCGAGGCGAACTCCGGCACCCTGCGCTATCTGCTGGTCGCCCCGGCCGGACGTACCCGGCTGCTGTTCGCCAAGTACGCCGCGACCTGCGCGTTCTGCCTGGTCGCGACCCTGGTCGTGGCGGCTTCGGCGCTCGCGGTCGGGGCGCTGCTCTTTCCGCTCGGCGATGTCGTCACGATCTCCGGCACCCGGATCTCGTTCGGGGACGGGCTGCTGCGGGCCGCACTGGTCGCGGTCGTCGTCGCGGCCTCGCTGACCGGGATCGCGGCGCTCGGCCTGTTCGTCTCGACCCTGACAGCCAGCGGCATCGGGGCGATGGCGACGACGGTCGGGCTGCTGATCACGGTGCAGATCCTGGACACGATTCCGCAGCTGCACGGGATCCACCCCTACCTCTTCCCGCACTACTGGCTGTCCTTCGCGGACCTCATGCGGGAGCCCGTCTACTGGGACGAGGTGGTCAAGAACCTCGGCCTGCAGGGGGTGTACGTGGCGGTGTTCGGGTCGGCGGCGTGGGCCCGCTTCACGGCGAAGGACATCACGGCGTAGCCGGAGCGACTGGCGTACGTCCCAAGCCCCCAGGATGACTGCATGCGTGCGCAGTGTGTGCACACACATGCAACAGTACCTTCGCGTCGCCGCTGGGCACCGCGGGGTCCTTGAGCGAGCCGTCGGCGCTGAAGAGCTGGTAGTAGCGGGGGAAGGAGACGTAGTCGCGGACCGTGTGGGCCTGCAGTTCGCCGAAGACCTGCCGCAGTTGTTCCACCGGGAGGATGCCGCCGCTTCCGCCGCTGTAGCCGACGAAGCCGATCGGCTTGGCTGCCCACTCGGTGTAGTGCCAGTCGATGGCGGCCTTCAGCGAGGCGGGGAAACTGCGGTTGTACTCCGGCGTGACCACGACGATCACGTTGGCCGTCTCGTGCGACTGGACCGTCGATCCTTCCGGCAGTTGCCCGTATCCGCGCAGGCGCTCGATGAGAGCGCTGTTGTCCTCGAGTTCGTGGCCCAGCGCCGCGGCCGAGAAGTCGGCTTGCGCGTGTGGGTCGGACGTATCGATGACGAGCTTCCAGTGCAGGTCATGGTAACCAGTTATATTGGTTACATGAACGGGCCCGCAATAGGTCTGACTCTGCACACCCCGGAAGGCCGTCCGTACCGTTTCGACCCCGGAGCGCTGAGCCTTGAGCTGCTGCCCACCGGTGGACCGGGCGGCTTCGCGCGGTACGAGGTGCTGCACGAGCCAGCCGACCTGGTGCGCTGGGCGGCGGAGAGCCGGCTGCCCGCCGGTCTGGAACCGGTTGTCGGCGCTGAGGAGTTGGCGGCGGCCCGCGCGCTGCGGGACGCGCTGTGGCGGCTGACCGCCGACCGGGCGCACGGCCGTGAGCTGCGCCCCGCCGACTTGGCCGTGGTCAACGAGGCCGCGGCGCAGGCCCCGCCCGCTCCCCGGATCACCGCCGACGGCGAGCGCGGCTGGGCGCCCGGGGTCACCGGTACACAGCTGCTGTCGGCGGTGGCGCGCGACGCGGTGGATCTGTTCACCGGGCCCTACGCACACCGCATCCGCGAATGCGGCTCGCACGACTGCTACCTGCTCTTCGTCGACACCTCACGACCGGGCCGCCGCCGCTGGTGCGCGATGGAACGGTGCGGCAATCGCAACAAGGTGCGGGCGCACCGCGTCCGCCACGGGGAACGCGCAGAAGGAGACCAGGCGATGACCACAGAACGGCCCTCACAACGGCCCAAGGGACTGACCCAGGACGCCGGCTGGGAGATCGGTGTGTCGAAGACGCTGCGACTCCCCGTCTCCGCCGTGTGGGACTTCATCGCGAGCCCCGAGGGTGTCGCCCTCTGGCTCGGCAAGGGCACCCAACTGCCCACCGACAAGGGGGAGTCGTACGAAACCGGGGACGGCATCGCGGGCGAGCTGCGCAGCTATCGGCCCGGGGACCGGGTCCGGCTGACGTACGGCACGACCACCCTTCAGGTCGCGGTCTCCGCGTCGGGGTCGGGGTCGGGGTCGGGGGAGAAGACCGTACTCCGCTTCCATCAGGAGCACCTGGCGAACGCGGTGGAGCGTGAGCGGCAGCGGGCGCACTGGAAGGCCGTCATGGCCGATGTCGTACGGGCCCTGGTGCCTCGTCAGGTTGCGTCGTAGGCGGCGGGCGGGACGACCGGATGAACGGTGTGCTTCACGAGCCGTCCCGCTCCAGCTGACGCAGGGTCACCGTGGCATGCGCCGGCTGATCCCGTCGATCTCGCGGCGCAGCTCGGTGAAGCGCGGTACGCGACTGTCGAGCAGCGCGATGACCAGCAGTGGCCACGTGTCGGCGACCCGGTCGAGGATCTGGCGGACCCCGCAGTCCTCGCGGGCATACGAGTGGAAGGGGGGCCGGGCCTCCGGTGTCGGACAGGACAACTTCACATCGGGTCGATGTTCTCCGGTTCGTCCGCCGGACTCACGCGTCCTGGCGGGCGGGTGCGCCGCTCGGTGGACGGCCGGCCGGCCGTCGTGTCCCGCCTGCCACGTTCGTACGTGCCGGTGGCGCCGCGGGCCCGAGCCGCCTCCTGTTCGGCGGCCGACAGCCACCGCTCCCAACGGTGGCGCATCGGGTTGATCAGGCCGCCGCCGACGCCCACGATCAGGATGCCCGCGATCGCGGCGAGCGCCGCCGTGAGCACCGGGCCGGTCACCGAGGTCGCGATCTCCGCCTGGCTGAGCGCCGCGATCACGCCAAGCGCCACGATGAACGCCCAGGCCACCGTGGACAGGATCTTGCCGTACGAGGTCTCGCCCAGCGCCCCCTGGAC
This sequence comes from Streptomyces sp. NPDC000880, assembly GCF_053599675.1. Lineage (NCBI taxonomy): Bacteria > Bacillati > Actinomycetota > Actinomycetes > Kitasatosporales > Streptomycetaceae > Streptomyces > Streptomyces sp. NPDC000880. Next base: position 27,179 of record NZ_JBSFMS010000027.1, read on the forward strand.
GATGTCGCGTACCGCGCGTGCGATGGCCAGGGCCACGACGACGATCACACACGCGACGATCGCCTTCGGCAGCCACCCGACAACACTGTTGATCATGCCGCTGACCGGGTTCGGTCCGAAGACCCCGAAGCCCAGCTGCAGCGCGATCAGCAGGATCCCGTAGTAGAGGATCTTGACGAGGATCCCCGTCGCGTCGTACTTCGGCCCCTGCAGGGCATCGGCGACCCCGCTGCGTTCCGCGAGCCTCTCGAAGCCGACCTTGCGCAGCAGCCGGTCGGCGACCCGGGACACCAGCTTCGCCACGAACCAGCCGATGAGCAGGATGACCAGGAAGCCGATGAACTTCGGCACGAACCTGGCCACTGCCGACCACGCGTCGGTGATGCCCTGTCCGAAGTCGACGGAAAGGGCGAGGCGTGGCGGAACGAGGGGCTGGGCGAGGGGCTGCCACATGACGCACTCACTCCGCTCCGGGGTCCGCGCACATCGGGGCCTGTACTTCCGGTGGTAGCACCGGTCGGGCGGTGGGGGCCTGCGCCCAGCCCCGCAGGTGGGCCGATCGAGTGTTAATTCCCCGGGGACTGATGCGTCAGGCAGTGGGCTCCGCAGGAGCCGGCGTCGGAGCGGGAGTGGGAACAGGAGCAGCAGCCGGAGCCGGAGCAGCAGCCGTCGCCGCGGCCAGCCGCAGCGCCGCCGCCCTCGTACGCCGTGCCGTTCGCAGCGCGTCCCAAGTCAGACAGGTCAGCGCCAGCCACACCAGCCCGAAGCCGGCCCACCGCTCGGCCGGCATCTCCTCGTGGAAGTAAAGGATCCCCAGCAGGAACTGGAAGACCGGCGCCAGGTACTGCAGCAGCCCCAGCGTCGAGAGCGGTACCCGGATCGCCGCCGCGCCGAAGCAGATCAGCGGTGCCGCGGTCACCACTCCCGTCGCGACGAGCAGCGCAGCATGCCCCGCGCCGTGCGTCCCCAAGGTGGCGGACCCGTCCGCGCCGAGCCAGAGCAGAAAGCCGAGCGCCGGGAGGAACTGGATCGCGGTCTCGGCGGCCAGCGACTCGAGCGCGCCGATGTTGACCTTCTTCTTGACCAGGCCGTACGTCGCGAACGAGAAGGCCAGCACCAGCGAGATCCACGGCGGCTGCCCGTACCCGATCGCCAGCACCAGCACCGCGGCGAAGCCGGTGCCGACCGCCGCCCACTGCGCCCGCCGCAGCCGCTCCTTCAGCAGCAGCACGCCCATCGCGATGGTGACCAGCGGGTTGATGAAGTAGCCGAGCGACGCCTCGACGACATGGCCGGAGTTCACGGCCCAGATGTAGAGGCCCCAGTTGACGGTGATCGCGGCTGCGGCGACCGTGATCAGCCCCAGCTTGCGGGGCTGCCGCATCAGCTCCCGCATCCAGTTCCACCGCTTCAGCGCCAGCAGCGCGACGGCGACGAGGGCCAGCGACCAGACCATCCGGTGGGCCAGGATCTCCGCCGCTCCCGACGGCTTCAGCAGCGGCCAGAAGAGCGGGACGATGCCCCACATTCCGTAGGCCCCGATCCCGTACAGCAGTCCCGCCCGCTGTTCACCGTCCGACTTCACTGACCCCTCCGGTCCTGCGCGCATCACCACGAAGAAGGTACGCGGCACAGGGGCGGGCTGTCATGCCCGTATCGCTATACGGTCATGACGAAGCTTGGACGGTCAGGGGCAGGCGGTCGGTCAGTGGGTCAGGCGGTGGCGAGCGCCGCCGCCACCGAATCGGCGAGCGGCGTCGTGGGCCGCCCGGACAGCCGCGCCAGGTCACCCGTCGTGCCCGCCAGCAGCCCGCGTCCTACCGCGGCGTCGACGTCGACGAGGAGCAGCTGGTCGACGACGAGACGGCCAAGGGCTCCGGTGGCTCCGGTGACGACGATGGTCATGGGCAGTTTCAAGGCGATGTGCCCCTCGCGTCTGATCCTTGAGCACGTCACCAGCCGCTGGGGTGTGCTCGTTCTCGCCGCGCTGCTGGATCGCTCGTACCGCTTCAGCGAGCTGCGCCGGGAGGTCGGCGGCGTCAGCGAGAAGATGCTCGCCCAGACCCTCCAGACGCTCCAGACCCTCCAGACGCTGGAGCGCGACGGCTTTGTGCACCGCGACGCCAAGCCGGTGATCCCGCCGCGTGTCGACTACTCGCTGACCGCGCTCGGCAAGGAGGCCGCCGAGCAGGTGTGGGGGCTGGCCCGGTGGACGGAGAAGCGGGTGGACGAGGTGCTCGCCGCGCGTGCCGGGTACGACGAGGCGAAGGAGCGGGCTGCCGCGCACGACGAAGCCCGGACCCCCTGACGGGAGATCCGGGCCTCGGAGGGGTGTGTGGTGCTCCGGTGCGTGGTGCTCAGCCGACGACGGTCCAGGTGTCGTTGCCCGCGAGCAGCGCGGCCAGGTCGCCCTTGCCGTTCTGCTCGATGGCGGTGTCGAGCTGGTCGGCCATCAGCGTGTCGTAGACCGGCCTCTCCACACTGCGCAGTACCCCGATGGGGGTGTGGTGCAGGGTGTCCGGGTCGGCGAGGCGGGAGAGCGCGAAGGCAGTGGTCGGGCTGGCGCTGTGCGCGTCGTGGACCAGGATCCGGCTCTCGTTCTCGGCCGTGACCTGCACGACCTTCAGATCGCCGGTCGCCTGATCCCGTACGACCCCCTTGTCGCCGTCGGTGCCGAAACGGATCGGCTGACCATGTTCGAGGCGGATGACCGCCTCCTGGGCCTGCTGCTTGTCCTTGAGCGCATCGAAAGCGCCGTCGTTGAAGATGTTGCAGTTCTGGTAGATCTCCACCAGCGCCGTGCCCTGGTGGTCGGCGGCCTGGCGCAGCACCTCGGTGAGGTGCTTGCGGTCGGAGTCGATGGTGCGAGCCACGAAGGACGCCTCCGCGCCGATCGCCAGCGACACCGGGTTGAAGGGCGCGTCCAGCGAGCCCATCGGCGTCGACTTGGTGATCTTGCCGACCTCGGAGGTCGGGCTGTACTGGCCCTTGGTGAGTCCGTAGATCCGGTTGTTGAAGAGCAGGATCTTCAGGTTCACATTGCGGCGCAGCGCGTGGATGAGGTGGTTGCCGCCGATGGACAGCGCGTCGCCGTCACCAGTGACGACCCAGACGGACAGGTCGCGGCGGGAGGAGGCGAGGCCGGTCGCGATGGCGGGGGCGCGGCCGTGGATGGAGTGCATCCCGTACGTGTTCATGTAGTACGGGAAGCGGGATGAGCAGCCGATTCCGGAGACGAAGACGATGTTCTCCTTCGCCAGACCGAGCTCGGGCATGAAGCCCTGCACGGCGGCGAGGATCGCGTAGTCACCGCAGCCTGGGCACCAGCGCACTTCCTGATCGGACTTGAAGTCCTTCATGGACTGCTTGGCCTCGGCCTTGGGAACCAGGGAGAGAAGACCGGACACCGTCTCAGTCATTGATGGCCTCCTTGAGAGCCGTGGCGAGCTGCTCGGCCTTGAACGGCATGCCGTTGACCTGGTTGTAGCTGTGCGCGTCAACCAGATACCTCGCCCGGATCAGGGTGGCGAGCTGTCCGAGGTTCATCTCGGGTACCACTACCTTCTCGTAACGCCCCAGAACCTCCCCGAGATTCCTCGGGAACGGGTTGAGGTTGCGCAGATGGGCCTGCGCGATGGGGATACCGGCCTTGCGCAGACGGCGTACGGCGGCGGTGATCGGCCCGTACGTCGATCCCCAGCCCAGGACCAGGGTCGTCGCGCCGTTCGGGTCGTCGACGCTCAGGTCCGGGACCTCGATGCCGTCGATCTTGGCCTGGCGGATACGGACCATGAAGTCGTGGTTGGCCGGGTCGTAGGAGATGTTGCCGGTGCCGTCCTGCTTCTCGATGCCGCCGATCCGGTGCTCGAGTCCGGGCGTCCCCGGAACCGCCCAGGGACGCGCCAGGGTCTGCGGATCACGCTTGTACGGCCAGAACACCTCCGTCCCGTCCGCCAGCTCGTGGTTGGGGCCGGTGGCGAACTGCACGTGCAGGTCGGGGAGTTCATCGATGTCCGGGATGCGCCACGGCTCGGAGCCGTTGGCCAGATAGCCGTCGCTCAGGAGGAAGACGGGGGTGCGGTAGGCGAGCGCGATGCGGGCCGCGTCGACGGCGGCGTCGAAGCAGTCGGCGGGCGTGCGCGGAGCGACGATCGGGACCGGGGCCTCGCCGTTCCTGCCGTACATGGCTTGGAGCAGGTCAGCCTGTTCGGTCTTGGTCGGCAGTCCGGTGGAGGGGCCGCCGCGCTGGATGGCGACCACGAGCAGCGGCAGCTCCAGGGAGACCGCGAGCCCGATCGTCTCCGACTTCAGCGACACACCAGGACCCGAAGTCGTGGTGACGGCGAGCGAGCCGCCGAAGGCTGCTCCGAGAGCCGCGCCGATAGCGGCGATCTCGTCCTCGGCCTGGAAGGTCCGTACGCCGAAGTTCTTGTGCTTGGAGAGCTCGTGCAGGATGTCGGAGGCCGGGGTGATGGGGTAAGAGCCCAGGTAGAGCGGCAGGTCGGCCTGCTTGCTCGCGGCGATCAAGCCGTAGGACAGGGCCAGGTTCCCGGAGATGTTCCGGTACGTACCGGTGGGGAACGCCTGGCTGGCGGGCGCGACTTCGTAGGAGACGGCGAAGTCCTCGGTCGTCTCGCCGAAGTTCCAGCCGGCCCGGAACGCCGCGATGTTCGCCTCGGCGATCTGCGGCTTCTTGGCGAACTTCGTCCGCAGGAAGGTCTCGGTGCCCTCGGTCGGCCGGTGGTACATCCAGCTCAGGAGCCCGAGCGCGAACATGTTCTTGGAGCGCTCGGCCTCCTTGCGGGAGAGCCCGGACTCCTTGAGCGCCTCGATGGTCAGCGTCGTCAGCGGCACGGGGTGGACGCGGTAGGCGTCCAGCGAGCCGTCCTCCAGCGGGGAGGTGTCGTAGCCGACCTTGGCCATCGCGCGCTTGGCGAATTCGTCGGTGTTGACGATGATCTCGCCCCCGCGCGGCACATCGGCGATGTTCGCCTTGAGGGCGGCCGGGTTCATCGCGACAAGCACGTTCGGCGCGTCGCCCGGGGTGAGGATGTCGTGGTCGGCGAAGTGCAGCTGGAAGCTGGAGACGCCTGGGAGGGTTCCGGCAGGCGCCCGGATCTCGGCGGGGAAGTTCGGCAGGGTGGAGAGGTCGTTTCCGAACGACGCGGTCTCAGAGGTGAACCTGTCACCCGTGAGCTGCATACCGTCACCGGAGTCACCCGCGAAGCGGATGATCACCCGGTCCAGTCGGTGGATCTCTTTGTCGCCGGCGGGTCTGCGCTGTCCGCCGACGACAGCCTCGTTATTGGCCTCGTCGGCCTGCTCGGCTGGGCTACTGACCTGGCTGGTCACTGGACTGGACCTCCTCGAGGCTGCTGCTCGGGCCCGGCCGGCCCACCGGCCGTCCCATTAGCCACCCTACGTCGGTAAGGGTGGCCTTCCCTGGACCGCTCATATGCCGGACATCCTTCTGAGGCACCCTGATGCCCTGGTTTGCCATATTCTGTTCGCCCCCTGGGTCCTTCTGGTAAGACGCTCCCCACTCATTCTTTGGTTCTAGGACTGTCAGTCGACTCAACATCTGACAGAGTGTCAGTCACTTACGAGTTGAGGTAGGTCAACACCGCCAGGACACGCCGGTGATCCCCGTCACTGGGGGACAGTCCGAGCTTGAGAAAGATGTTGCTGACATGCTTCTCCACCGCGCCGTCGCTCACCACCAGCTGTTTGGCGACCGCTGAATTCGTCCGTCCTTCGGCCATCAGACCGAGGACCTCCCGTTCGCGCGGGGTGAGACCGGCCAGCACATCCTGCTTACGGCTGCGGCCCAGCAGCTGAGCGACGACCTCGGGGTCCAGCGCGGTGCCGCCCTGCGCCACGCGGACCACGGCGTCCACGAACTCGCGCACCTCGGCCACGCGGTCCTTGAGCAGATACCCCACGCCGCGGCTGCTGGCCGCGAGCAGCTCGGTGGCGTACTGCTCCTCGACGTACTGCGAAAGGACCAGCACGCCGATCCCGGGGTGGTCCCGGCGCAGCCGCACCGCCGCTCGTACACCCTCGTCCGTATGAGTGGGCGGCATCCGCACGTCGGCGACCACGACATCCGGAAGCGCCTCCTGGGCGGCCAGGTCCCCGACCGTCTTGATCAGCGCTTCCGCGTCCCCCACACCGGCCACGACGTCGTGCCCGCGGTCCGTCAGCAGCCGGGTCAGGCCCTCCCGAAGCAGCACTGAATCCTCGGCGATGACCACTCGCACTCTGTCCTTCACGACCCTGAAGCCCCCATGCCGTTCTGCTGCCACCCCTGCGTCTTCCAGCATCCCAGTATTCGGACCGGACCGCGCCCAGGCTTGGGGAATCGACGGGATTGGGTTTCCGGGGGCCTGGTGCCCGGGGGTGGCCATCGGTGTGGTGATCGGTGGCACGGGGTTAGCCGCGCCAGGGGAGCTCGGCGGTCACCGTCGTCGGGCCGCCGGGGGGCGAGTCCACGGCCAGGATTCCGTCCACGGCGTCCAGCCGTTCGGCCAGGCCCGCGAGACCACTGCCCGCCGAGTCCGCGGCCCAGTCGCTGACGGGCAACGCCGCGCCGCCGCGGCCGTCGTCGGTGACCTGCAGCATCAGCCGGTCCTGGGAGCGCCAGACGTCCACCGACGCGCGGCCGGCCCGGGCGTGCTTGCTGACGTTCTGCAACAGCTCGGAGACGGTGAAGTACGCGATGCCCTCGATGGCGGGCGCGGGCCTGGAAGGCAGGTCCACCCTGACCGACACCGGGACCGTGCAGCGGGACGCGATGGCGGAGAGGGCCGCGTCCAGGCCGCGGTCGGTCAGTACGGCGGGGTGGATACCGCGGGCCAGATCCCGCAGCTCCTGCAGCACCACCTTCACCTCGCCGTGCGCCTCGTCGACCATTCGGGCGGCCGCGTCCGGGTCCTCGAGCAGCTTCTCCTTGGCGAGACCCAGGTCGATGGCGAGGGCGACCAGCCGGGCCTGCGCGCCGTCGTGCAGGTCGCGCTCGATGCGGCGCAGGTCGGCGGCCGCCGTGTCGACGACCACGCCCCGGTCCGACTCCAGCTCGACGACGCGGGTGGCGAGCGTGGAGGGTCCGAGGAGCCCGGTGACCATGAGCCGGTCGACGGAGGCCAGGCCACGGATCAGCCAGGGGGTCGCGAGAACCAGCACCAGGCCGGCCGCTGCGGTCGCGCCGATCTCGAAGGGGGTGTCGAGGTAGAAATCGTTGCCGCCGGTGTCGCCGTAGAGCGCGATGCCGGGCCGGCCGAGGTAACGGGGGAAGGTCCACCGCCACAGCGGGTAGAGAAGCAAGCCCCAGCCGGTGACCCAGAAGGTGACCGAAACGGTGAAGGCGAAGATCGCCCAGGGGAAATGCAGTATCGCGTAGAGCAGATGCCGCCAGGAGGCGCCGCTCTTGAGGACCGCGCCGACCCAGGGCATCAGCCCGCTTTTTCGGGCGCGTACGGGAGCGGGGTCGTCGACGCACAGCCGCAGCAGCCCCCGGGCGCGTGCCCGCTCCAGCGCGCCGAGGCCACGGCAGCCGGTCAGCCCCGCGGCGAGCACCGGAATGCCGAGGAAGGTGATGAGCAGACCCGAGCCGAGGGAGATGGTCGTGACGGCGAAGGTGAAGAACACGATGCTGATCGGCAGGCTCAGCAGCAGATAGCCGAACTCGCGCCAGGTGCGGCCCTCGAGCGGCGCGCGCAGAGCCGGGGGGAGGAGATGGCCCCGGGGCTCCTGCCGCTCCTGATGGTCCAGATGCCCCTGCCGCTGCGGTCGCTGTGCTCGCTCCGGTCGGTAATCCGTGGCCATCGAAGTCGTCCGTTCTGCGATGCGGGCTGTCGTGCCTCAAGACTGCGGCGGGGCGGGGACCCGCACCATGAGGGCCGTTACCGTGTTGGGCCGGGGGTTTTCCCCACCATGGGCGCCGCCGGGGCTCGTGGATGCACGCCGCCGTGGGAGAGCCGAAGAGGACAGGCGGGCCCCGAACGGGACAGGCGGGCAACGGGACAGGCGGGCCTTCGAGCCGGACAGGCGGGCCCCGAAGAGGACAGGCGGGCCCCGAACGGGACACGCGGGCAAACGGGACAGGCGGGCCTTCGAGCCGGACAGGCGGGCCCCGAACGGGACAGGCGGGCCCCGAACGGGACAGGCGGGCAAACGGGACAGGCGGGCCTTCGAGCGGGACAGGCGGGCCCCGAACGGGACAGGCGGGCCTTCGAAACAGAGAGGCGCGCCTTCCCCGAGCGGGAGAGGCGCGCCGCCGCAGGGGGTCAGCGATTGGCGCGCTCACGCCAGGGCAGCTCCGCTGTGACCGTCGTCGGCCCGCCCTCCGGCGAGTCCAGGACGAACAGCCCGTCCACCGCGCCCAGCCGCTCCGCGAGGCCGGCCATGCCCGTGCCGCCGTCCAGTCGCGCGCCGCCGCGCCCGTCGTCCGTGACCTGGATCAGCAGCCGGTCGTTCCCCCGCCACACATCCACAGTCACGCTCTTCGCCTGCGCGTGCTTGCTGACGTTCTGCAGCAGCTCAGAGACGGTGAAGTAGGCGATGCCCTCGATCGCCTCGGCCGGCCGCTCGGCCAAGTCGACGGTCACCTTCACCGGCGCCGTACAGCGGGAGGCGACCGAGGAGAGGGCCGCGTCCAGGCCGCGGTCGGTCAGTACGGCGGGGTGGATGCCGCGGGCCAGATCGCGCAGCTCCTGCAGCGCGATCTTCACCTCGCCGTGCGCCTCGTCGACCATCGCCGCCGCCGTATCGGGATCTTCGAGCAGCTTCTCCTTGGCGAGGCCGAGCCCCATGGCGAGCGCCACGAGCCGGGCCTGCGCGCCGTCGTGCAGGTCGCGCTCGATGCGGCGCAGGTCGGCGGCAGCCGTGTCGACGACGACGCCCCGGTCCGACTCCAGCTCGGCGATGCGCCGCTCCAGTTCGTCGGAGGGCGAAAGCAGCCCGCGGGCCATCGCCCGGTCGGCGTTGGTCAGGCCCCGCGCGATGAGGGGAAGCACGGGCCAGAGCACGAAAAGGCTCACCATCGTCACGCTGAACGTCAGCACGCCCCACGGCAGCCGGATGAAGGAGTACAGCACCGATCGCCACGCCACCGGGTCCTTCAGGCTCGTCCACAGCCGGGGGACGAGTCCCTCGTCGCGGTGCGGCCCGTGCAGCGGGCTCGGCTCGTCGATCCGTACGCCGAGCAGAGCGCGGGCCCGGGACCGCTCCGCCCGGCCGAGAAGACGCGCGCCCGCGAGCCCGACAGCGAGGAACGGCAGACCGATCACCGTTACGGACAGTCCCACGCCGATGAAAATCGTGGACGCCACATAGACAAAGCCGATCAGGGCGACCGGCAGATTGCCGAGGAGATACGCAATCTCCTTCCATGTGTGACGGTCGAAGGCGAAGCGCGGGGGCGGCGGCCGGCTGTCGCGGTCGTTGTCGTGGACGGTGATGCTCGCGGTCATGCGGCCCAGCCTGCCGGGCCCGGTCCCCGCACGCCATGGGGTACACGGGTGGGATGAAGTAGGGATAACCCCACCTGCTGCATTACGCGACTGCTTACCGTCCCTTTAGCAGGGCCTAGACTCCGGTACGTACAGACAGATCGTCGAACAGGTCGAACACCTAGATCACCGCGATCAGGGTGATCACGGCGATCACGGCGATACATCTGGTCGAACGTATCGAGGACGAGGTCAGAGAGCGAGGGGCGGACGTGCCGGAACCGACCGTGGCCGTGCTCGCGGCGGACTATTTCGAGAGCTATTCGGTCATCGGACTGCTCGCGGTTATCGGCGTGCTGTTCGTCGCCGTCGCCTTCGGGGCAGGCCGGCTGCTGCGGCCCGTGGTGCCTACGCCGGAGAAGCTGCTGACGTACGAATGCGGAGTGGACCCCGTCGGGGAGGGCTGGGCGCACACCCAGGTCCGCTACTACGTCTACGCGTTCCTGTACGTGATCTTCGCCGTCGACTCGATCTTCCTCTTCCCATGGGCGACGGTCTTTGCCGCCGCGGGATACGGCGCGACGACGCTCGTGGAGATGTTCATCTTCCTCGGCTTCCTGGCCGTGGGCCTGCTCTACGCATACAAGAAGGGCGTCCTGACATGGACGTGACCCAGCCCGAGGCCCAGTCCGGGGCCCAGTCCGGGGCGCAGCCCGAGTTCCTGCCGGAGCCGAAGCGCCTGGGCGTCCTGTCGCGCCTGGCCCCGGAGCCGATGAAGGTGGTCCTCAACTGGGGCCGCCGCTACAGCCTCTGGGTCTTCAACTTCGGGCTCGCCTGCTGCGCGATCGAGTTCATCGCGGCCTCGATGGCACGCCACGACTTCATCCGGCTCGGTGTGATCCCCTTCGCGCCCGGCCCGCGCCAGGCGGACCTGATGGTCGTCTCCGGCACGGTGACGGACAAGATGGCCCCGGCGGTGAAGCGCCTGTACGAGCAGATGCCCGAGCCCAAGTACGTCATTTCCTTCGGCGCCTGCTCCAACTGCGGCGGCCCGTACTGGGACTCGTACTCCGTGACCAAGGGCGTCGACCAGATCATCCCCGTCGATGTGTATGTGCCGGGCTGCCCGCCGCGGCCCGAGGCGCTGCTCCAGGGCATTCTGAAGCTCCAGGAGAAGATCGCGCGGGAGTCGCTCGGTGAGCGGTACGCGCAATCGGCACGGCCCTCCGCCGCCGCCCTGCAGAGCGGCCTGGTGCTGCCGCCGGCCCCGGGGGAGGGTGGCGCATGAGCGCGTACGACCGTCTTCCGGACGCCGCGGCCGAGATCTTCGGCGAGGAGGCCACGGCCGAGCGGACGTACGACCTGCTCACGGTCGACGTCCCCGTCGGCTCCTGGACCGCCGCGCTCGAGACCGCCCGCTCCAAGTTGGGCTGCACCTACTTCGACTGGCTGAGTGCGGTCGACGAACCGGGCACGGGCTTCCGCGTCTGCGCCCACGTGGTCGCCCTGGAGCGGGGGCGGGTCCGCCGGCTGCTGGTGCGTACGACAGTCCCGCACGAGTCTCCCGTACTTCCCACCGCCGTTGAGATCTACGCGGGCGCCGGCTGGCACGAGCGCGAGACCTACGAGATGTTCGGCATCACCTTCACCGACCACCCGCACCTCGTCCCGCTGCTCCTGCCGGACGGCTTCGAGGGCCACCCGCTGCGCAAGGACTTCGTGCTGGCGGCCCGGGTCGTCAAGGCCTGGCCGGGCGCGAAGGAGCCGGGGGAGTCGGAGCACGGCGGCCCGAAGCGCCGCCAGATGCTCCCGCCGGGCGTCCCCGACCCGAACGAATGGGGCCCCCTCAAGGGCCAGCTCCCCGCGGCCCCCGCCCGCCCGCCGCGCCGTACGCGGAGTGTGTCGGAGGGCTCGGCGTCGCAGGCGACGGAGGCACCTGGTGCGGTAGCGGGGGCGGCGACGCCCGGGGCACCGGAGACTCCCGAGCCGCGACCGCGCCGGGCGCGCAGCGCGACCGAGGGCTCGGCGACGCAGCGCGAGGAGACCGCCACCACGTCGGACGCTTCGGCCCCTGCCCAGGAAGCCTCGGCTCCGGAGGGATCCGGGGCGGCCGATCAGCGGCGCTCCCGCAGCGCGGGCGCGGGCTCGGCGAGCCGACGGCAGGAGGCCGACGCCCCGGTTGAGCCTCCCGCGGAGGCCCCGGAAGCCCCGGCTTCGCCGCCGCAAACCCGCAGCGCCGACGCTCCGTGGCACCACGCGCGCCCGGCGTTCGACGACTCCGAGACGAACACCGACGCGGATACCGAGACGGACACCGACGCGAACTCCGAGACGAACACCGACGCGAACTCCGAGACGAACACCGACGCCGATACACCCACGGGCACACCCACCGATAGACCACCCACCCCTCGGCCGAAGACCGGGTCCGCCGAAGGACCCGACGACGAGCCGACCGAATCCGCCGGAGGAGACGCGTGAACGACGCTCTCGACGTCGCCCTCCGGCTGGTCGTCGTCTTCGCCGTGTTCCTTGTACTTCCTCTCGTCATCGGGCAGACCGAGCACAAGGTGATGGCCCATATGCAGGGCCGCCTCGGCCCGATGTACGCGGGCGGCTTCCACGGCTGGGCCCAACTTGTCGCGGACGGCGTGAAGTTCGCGCAAAAGGAGGACGTGGTCCCGGCGGGCGCCGACCGCCGTATCTTCCAGCTCGCCCCGGCCGTCGCCCTCCTCCCGTACCTCCTCGTGCTGGTCGCGATCCCGATCGGCCCGAGCGAGAGCGCGGTCGGCCAGGTAGTCGACGCGGGCATCTTCTTCGTGCTCGCCGTGATGGGCGTCGGGGTGCTCGGCTCGCTCATGGCGGGCTGGGCTTCGGCCAATAAGTTCTCTCTCCTCGGCGGTCTGCGCACCGCCGCTCAGCTGCTCGCATACGAACTGCCGATGCTGCTCGCCGCCGCCTCCGTCGCCATGGCGGCCGGCACGGTCTCGCTGCCCGGCATCCTGAACGCCTTCGAGTGGTGGTGGCTGCCCTGGCAGATCGTGGGCGCCCTGGTCTTCTTCGTGGCGGGCCTCGCTGAACTCCAGCGCCCGCCCTTCGACATGCCGGTCGCCGACTCCGAGATCATCTTCGGTGCGTACACCGAGTACACCGGCCTGCGTTTCGCGCTGTTCCTGCTCGCCGAGTACGCGGGCATCGTCGTCCTGTGCGGCCTGACCACCGTCCTCTTCCTGGGGGGCTGGCACGGTCCGTTCGGGGCCGAGGGCCTCGGCTGGGTCTGGACCCTGCTCAAGACGGCCGTGCTCGCCTTCATCGTCATCTGGCTGCGCGTGACGTATCCGCGGATGCGCGAGGACCAGTTGCAAAAGTTCTCCTGGACCGCCCTGGTCCCGCTCGCCCTCGCCCAGATCGCGCTCACCGGCATCGTGAAGGTGGTGATCCAGTAATGCCTCCGATCCCCGGCTCCGGGCTCGCGAAGGGCCTCGCCGTCACCCTGCGGACGATGACGAAGAAGACGGTCACTCAGCAGTACCCGGACGCCCAGCCCGAACTCCCGCCCCGCACCCGTGGCGTGATCGGCCTGTTCGAGGAGAACTGCACGGTCTGCATGCTCTGCGCCCGTGAGTGCCCCGACTGGTGCATCTACATCGACTCCCACAAGGAGACGGTCCCGGCCGCCGCCCCCGGCGGCCGCGAGCGCAGCCGCAACGTCCTCGACCGGTTCGCCATCGACTTCGCGCTCTGCATGTACTGCGGTATCTGCATCGAGGTCTGTCCTTTCGACGCGCTCTTCTGGTCGCCGGAGTTCGAGTACGCGGACACGGACATCCGCGAGCTCACCCATGAGCGCGACAAGCTCCGCGAGTGGATGTGGACGGTGCCGGCGCCGCCCGCGCTCGACCCGGGCGCCGAGGAGCCGAAGGAACTCGCCGCGGCCCGCAAGGCCGCCGAAAAGCTCGCGACCGCGCAAGCGGGCACAACGGCGGAGCCCGCTGCGGGCCCGGCTGTCGCTGCTGCGCCGTCCGCGGGTCCGGCTGATCCGGGCGCCGCCGCCGCCGCGCCCTCCGAGGGCCCGGCAACCCCGGCCGGCCGGCCCGACGCCGGCACGCGCCCCGCCGGTCCGGCAGCCCCGGCCGGCCGGCCCGGCCAGGGTGACGCCGCCGCGCCGCCCGCAGGCACCGACGACCCGGGCGGCGACGCCACGCCCCGCTCCGGCGAGGGAGGCCCGGCATGATGCTCGCCGCAGCCGAGGCGCACGGCTTCCTCTCCCCGACCGGCGTCGAGATCGCCTTCCTCCTCGTTGGCATCGCCACCCTCGGCGCGGCCGCCGTCACCGTCAAGACCAAGCAACTGGTGCACGCCGCCCTCTGGCTGGTCATGGCTCTCGGCGGCCTCGCCGTCGAATACCTCCTGCTGACGGCAGAGTTCATCGCCTGGGTGCAGGTCCTGATCTACGTCGGTTCCGTGGTCGTCCTCCTTCTCTTCGGGCTGATGCTCACCAAGGCCCCCATCGGCCGCTCCCCGGACGCCGACTCCGGCAACCACTGGGTCGCCCTCGTCGTGGCCGTCGCCGCCGCGGCCGCCCTGGTCTGGGTGGTCGTCGACGCGTTCCGTACGACCTGGATCGACCTCGACGGACCCGCCCAGGGCTCCACCAAGGTGTCCGGCGAGATCCTCTTCCGGCACTGGGTGCTGCCTTTCGAGGCGCTGTCCGTACTGCTGCTCGCCGCCCTGGTCGGGGCGATCGTCCTGTCCCGCAAGGACGACAAGCAGGGCAACGCCGCCAAGGATCCCGAGGGGAAAAGCTGATGCACCTCGCCTATCCCGCCGTGCTCGCCGTCCTCCTTTTCTGCGTCGGGCTGTACGGAGTGCTCGCCCGCCGCAACGCGATCCTGGTCCTGATGTCCGTCGAGCTGATGCTCAACGCGGTCAACCTCAACCTCGTAGCCTTCGACGTCTGGCTGCGCGACACCCTGCACGCCGGCCAGGCGCTCACCCTCTTCACCATCGCCATCGCCGCCGCGGAGATCGGCATCGGCCTGGCGATCGTCCTGATGGTCTACCGCAACCGCGGATCCTCGGACGTCGACAGACTCCGCGACACCTCCGAGGGCCCCGACGGCATTCCCGACGCCCAGGGCGCGACCGCTGCGGCGCAGAAGGCTGAGGCCACCGCGTGACCACCACGACCCTCGCCGTCCTCGTCCCCCTCCTTCCGTTCCTGGGCGCCGCGGCCGGACTGCTGCTCGGCCGCACCGCCCCCGGTTTCGTACGGCCCCTCGCCGTCCTGCCGACCCTCGCCGCGTCCGCCATCGCCGTGCTCGTCGCGGTACGCCAGGGCAGCGAGAAGGCGATCGACGCCTCGACCCAGCTGACCCCCACCGGGTCGGTCCCCATCGAACTCGCCCTGCACCTCGACGGCTTCGCGGTCCTCGTCGCCGTCCTGGTCGGCGTCGTCGCGTCCTGCGTGCAGATCTACTCGACGGGCTATCTGCGCGACGACCCGCGCTACCCCTCCTACGCGGCTCTCGTCTCCCTCTTCACCTCCGCGATGCTGCTCGTCGTCTACTCCGGCGACCTGATGGTGCTGCTGGTCGGCTGGGAGATCATGGGCATCTGCTCGTACTTCCTCGTCGGCCACTACTGGGAGACGCCCGAGGCGCGCGCCGCCTCCCTCAAGGCATTCCTGGTCACCAAGCTCGGCGATGTCCCCTTTCTGATCGGTCTGTTCGCGCTCGCCGCCGACGCCGGCACGTTCCGGATCACCGGGATCCTCGGCTCCGTCGCGGCCGGTGGGATCGAGCACCCCACGCTGATCGCACTGCTCCTCCTCGCGGGCGTGGCGGGCAAATCGGCGCAGTTCCCGCTGCACACCTGGCTGCCCGACGCGATGGCGGGCCCCACCCCCGTCTCCGCGCTGATCCACGCCGCGACGATGGTCGCCGCCGGCATCTACTTCGTGGCCCGGCTCCTTCCCGTTTTCGCCGCCTCCGCGGCAGCGCTCACCGTCCTCGCCGTGATGGCTGCCGTCACCATGGTGGGCTCGGGGCTCGCCGCCCTCGCCCAGGACGACATCAAGCGCGTCCTCGCCTACTCGACCATCGGCCAGCTCGGCTATATGTCGGGCGCCCTGGCCGTCGGGGACCGTGGTGCGGCTGTCTTCCACCTCCTGTCGCACGGTGCGTTCAAAGCACTGCTCTTCCTCGCCGCCGGCGTGATCATCCACGCCGCCGGCTCCAACTCGCTCGCCGCCATGTCCCGGATGAGCGGCCTCGCGAAGCGCATCCCCGACGCGTACTGGACGATGACCGTCGCTCTGCTCGCGCTCGCCGCGATTCCTCCCTTCGCAGGCTTCTTCTCCAAGGAAGCCGTCCTCGTGGCCGCCGAGCACGCGGCCCTTGGCGAATCCGACATCGCACCGGGCGCCGCGGGCTGGACGGTGCTGGTGTCCGGTCTGCTGACCGCCCTCCTCACCGCCGCGTACGCGATCCGCCTGTGGCTGCTCGCCTTCCGTGGCCGCGGACCCGAAGCCCCCGACCACGGCCGGCAGCCCATCTCCATGAACGCCGTGCTCTGGGTGCTGGCCCTGCCCTCTCTCGCCTTCGGCCTCACCGTCGGAAACCTCGACGACTGGTTCGACGGCCACAGCCTCACCCCGACCGTCACTACCGCCGTCCTCGGCACCGGTGTCGCACTTGTCGGCGGACTGATCACCTACGGCGCCTGGCGCGCCCTGCAGTTCCGGGCGGACGCCTTTGCCGCCCGCACCCCCTTGGGCGCTGTCGCCGCTCACCCCGAAGCCGCACCCGCGGTCTCCGAGGCCGAGGCCATCGCCACCCACGCCCTTGCCTACGGTGACATCGCGGCAGCCCCCGACCCGACGGACCCCGGCCATCTCCTGCTCGGCCCGCTCCACCGCCACGCCGCGTCAGGGTTCCACCTCGACGCCGTCTACTTCGTCCTGTTCGTACGGCCCGTCCTGGCCGCGGCCGAGCTGGTCCGCTTCCTCGACCGCGAGGTCGTCGAGACGTATGTGCGCGGATCGGGCACCGGAGCCCGCTGGCTCGGCGCGGCCGTCCGCCGCGCCCAGACCGGCAATGTGCAGACCTACCTCGGCGCGCTGCTCGCCGGCTCCGTCGTCCTGGCGGTCGCCGCCGTCGTCCTTTCCAACGTCAACGCCGGATCGTGAGCCGTGATCGATATCAGCGAGTCCGTGATGCAGTTCCTTCTCGGGTTCATCGTCGTCGGCCCGCTCGTCGGGGCCGCCGCAGCGCTGCTGCCTGCCCCGCCCGGGCTGCGGGGCAAGAACCCGGACCAGGCGGTCCTGCGGCACGGCGTGACCGTCACCGGCGCGATCCTCGCGGCGGCTATCGTGCTGGCCCTCGGCTTCGACCACGACCACCCGTCGAAGATGCAGGCCACGACGGACATCAGCTGGATCGCCGCACTCGATGTGCGGATCCACTTCGGCATCGACGGCATTTCCCTTCCCCTCCTGGTCCTTACGGCGCTGCTGACCTTCCTGTGCGCGCTGTACAGCTACTCCAAGATGCCCGCGGGCCCTTCCCCGAAGGCCTTCGTCGCACTCCTGCTCGTCCTCGAGTCCGGGACCCTCGCGACCTTCGCCGTCCTTGACCTGCTGCTCTTCTTCCTGGCTTTCGAGATGGTGCTCATCCCGATGTACTTCCTCATCGCCCGCTGGGGCGGTGAGGCGCGGCAGCCTGCCGCCTGGAGGTTCATCCTCTACACACTGCTCGGCTCGGTCGTCATGCTGCTCGGCCTGCTGCTGATCGGGCTGAAGACCGGCACATTCGACATGGTGGCACTCGCCACTGACAACGGACGTGGGCTGACCGCATCCGCGCAGGTCATCGCCGTTTTGGCGATCGGTGTCGGGCTGGCCGTCAAGACTCCGATGTGGCCGCTGCACAGCTGGCTCCCGGACGCGCACACCGCTGCCCCGACCGTTGGCTCCGTCCTCCTCGCCGGCGTACTGCTGAAGATGGGTACGTACGGCTTCGTCCGCATCGTGCTGCCCATCACGCCGGACGGCATGCAGACCTTCGCGCCGTACCTCGCCGCCTTCGCCGTTGCCGGCATCATCTACGGATCCCTCGCCTGCCTTGCCCTCGCCAAGCAGGGCGCGGGCGGCGATCTGAAGCGTCTGATCGCGTACTCCTCTGTCGGCCACATGGGCTTCGTACTCCTTGGCATCGCGACGATGACACCCACCGGCGTGAACGGCGCGCTCTTCGCCAACATCGCCCACGGCCTCATCACCGGCCTGCTCTTCTTCCTGGTCGGTGCGCTCAAGGACCGTTACGGCACCGCCGACCTCGACACCCTCGCCGGCGCCACCGGAGCGGCCCTGTACGGCCGCGCCCCCCACCTCGGCGGCCTCCTCGCCTTCGCTGCCGTAGCCTCCCTCGGCCTCCCCGGCCTCGCCGGGTTCTGGGGCGAGATGCTCGCGCTGTTCGGCGCGTTCGACCCCGCCGAGGGCCTGAGCCGCCCCGCCTTCCTCACCTTCATGGTGATCGCCGGCTTCGGCACCCTGCTGACCGCTGCGTACCTGCTCATCGTCGTGCGGCGCGTCTGCATGGGCGCGCTGCGGCCGGAGGAGCAGGAAGCGAAACCGCTCGCCGACGTCCAGACGTACGAATTCGCCGCCTGGACTCCGCTCGTCGCCCTCACCGTCCTCGCCGGACTGTGGCCCGCGGTCCTCCTCGGCCTCACCGACCCGGCCGTGCAGAAGCTCCTCGCAGGAGGCAAGTCGTGACCGTGGCAGCCGACAGCGTCACCAGCCTCGTGCAGTCCGTCGACTGGCTCACGATCGCGCCGCCCACCATCACCGCGGTGGTCGCCCTGATTGTGCTGGTCGCCGATCTGTTCGTGCCCGAGCAGCGCAAGCAGTTGCTGGGCGCCGTCGCGATCGCCGGCCTCGTGGCCGCGCTCATCACCCTGGTGCCGCTGCGCAAGGGCAACCGCGCGACGTTCTGCCTCACGACTGACGCCGACGCCTGCAGCTACACCGCCGATCACTTCACGCTGGTGATTCAGCTGCTGGTCCTCGGGGGCGCGCTGCTCACCGCCCTGCTCTCGCTCCACGACACCCGTAAGAAGCTCCCGGCGGGAGAATTCTGGTTCCTGCTGCTCTCCTCAGCGGCAGGCGCGGCCCTGCTGCCCGCCTCGCGCGACCTGGCCACCCTCGTCGTCGCCCTCGAAGTCGCATCGCTGCCCGCGTTCGCGCTCGTCGGCCTCAGGCGTGGCGACCGGCTCTCCAGCGAAGCAGCCCTGAAGTTCTTCCTCTCCTCGGTCGCCGCGACCGCCGTGATGCTGCTCGGCGTGAGCTTCGTGTACGCCACGACGGGCACCCTGCACCTCACCCAGATCGCCGCCGAACTCGACAAAGTGCCTGGCCAGCTGGACACCCTTGCCAAGGCCGGCGTGGCGCTGACCCTCGTCGGCTTCGCATTCAAGACGGCTGCGGTCCCCTTCCATTTCTGGGTCCCCGACACCTATGTGGGCGCGCCGCTGCCCATCGCCGCGTACCTCTCCGTCGTCGGAAAGGCGGTCGGTTTCTCCGGCCTCATCCTGGTGACCGTCATCGCCTTCCCCGGATACGCGAACGTCTGGGGCCCGGCGATCGCCGTTCTCGCCGGTCTCACCATGACCGCGGGCAATGTCGCCGCGCTGCGCCAGTCGTCCACGCGCGCGTGGAGCGCGGTACGCCTCCTTGCGTGGTCCTCCGTGGCGCAGGCCGGCTACCTCTTGGTGCCGATCGCGGCCGCCGCGTACTCCAGCGACGACCAGATCGGCGCCACCGTCGCGTACGCCCTCATGTACACGGTCGTGAACCTGGGTGCCTTCGCGGTGGCGGCGCTCGTCGCCCGTACGCAGCCGCTCAACCGGATCTCCGACTACCGCGGTCTCTACGCCACCCGGCCGCTCACCGCCCTCACAATGGGCTTCTTCCTCCTCTGCCTGGCCGGTCTGCCGCCCGGCATCATCGGCCTGTTCGCCAAGGTGACCGTCTTCTCCTCGGCCGTCGACGCGGGTCTGGGCTGGCTGGCGGTCATCATGGGCGTCAATGTTGTGATCGCCCTGTACTACTACCTGCAGTGGACGGCGATCCTCTTCCGCGCCCCGGCGGGCGCCGAGGAGGGCGCCGATGAGGCCCAGCCGGTCAGAAAGGGCGCCGCCCCCACTCCGGTCACCGTGGTCATCGTCCTGACCGCCGCTGTCGGCGTTGTTCTCTCCGGCTACCCCCAGTTGGTGCTACGCGTCGCGGCGGGCACCTTGTTCTGAGCACCACCCGAACGGCCCACTCCAAGGCCGACGGCACAAGGGAACTAGCGACCTTCGCCTGGCGTTGACCAGTACAGAAGGGTCCACTGGAGAGTGGAGACAACCACGCAAAGGGTTCCCCTGCCGCACCACTTGGAGGGCGTACCGTGCACCGCCGGCACAACAGGCTGAAGACCGCCGTACTCCTCGGGGGACTGTCCGCACTCATCCTCGTCATCGGCAGCTTCTTCGGTCGTACGGGCCTGCTCGTTGCGCTCTTCGTCGCACTCGGCACCAATGCGTACGCCTACTGGAACAGCGACAAGCTGGCGCTGCGGGCCATGCGCGCCCGCCCGGTCAGCGAATTCGAGGCCCCCGCGCTCTACCGCATCGTCCGTGAGCTCTCCACCGCCGCCCGTCAGCCCATGCCCCGCCTCTACATCTCGCCGACCCAGGCCCCCAATGCCTTCGCCACCGGCCGCAACCCGCGGAACGCCGCAGTGTGCTGCACCAAAGGGATCCTGCAGATCCTCGACGAGCGTGAGCTTCGCGGCGTCCTTGGCCACGAGCTGAGCCATGTCTACAACCGCGACATCCTGATCGCGTCGGTCGCCGGCGCCCTCGCCTCCGTCGTGATGTTCCTGGTGAACTTCGCCTGGCTGATCCCCATAGGCCGCTCCGACGACGACGAGGGCCCCGGTCTCCTCGGCATGTTGCTGATCATGATTCTCGGCCCGCTGGCCGCCTCCGTGATCCAGCTCGCCGTCAGCCGCTCGCGGGAGTACGACGCCGACGCATCGGGCGCCCAGCTCACCGGCGACCCGCTGGCCCTCGCCAGCGCCCTGCGCAAGCTCGACGCCGGTACGAAGCAGTTGCCACTGCCGCCCGAGCCGCGCCTGGAGACCGCGAGCCATATGATGATCGCGAATCCTTTCCGGCCAGGCCAGGGCATCTCCAAGCTGTTCTCGACACACCCGCCCATGGCGGAACGCATCGCCCGACTCGAGCAGATGGCAGGTCGCCGCCCATGAAGACAGTCCTGAATGTCATATGGCTCATCCTGTGCGGCTTCTGGATGTTCCTCGGCTATATCTTCGCGGGACTGCTGCTCTGCATCACGATCATCGGCATCCCGTTCGGCCTGGCCGCGTTCCGCATCGGCGTCTACGCCCTCTGGCCCTTCGGTTACACAGTGGTCGACCGCCGCGACGCGGGCGCGCCGTCCTGCGTCGGCAATGTACTGTGGCTGATCCTCGCCGGCTGGTGGCTGGCGCTCGGCCACATCGTCACCGGCATCGCCCTGTGCGTCACGATCATCGGCATCCCGCTGGCCATCGCCAACTTCAAGCTGATCCCGGTCTCGCTGCTGCCCTTCGGCAAGGAGATCGTCCCCACGGACCAGCCCTTCGCCTCGCGGTAGGCCCCCCCGGGTAGTGCGGCTGCCACGGTACGCACCGATCGAGTACGACGTGAACGACGCCCATCTCCGACTTGGGCTGCGCGGCGCGTCGACTGCCGCAGCGAGAAGGGCACAGTGCTGCTGCACGAGCCGAACGCGGACGCCAGGACGTCCCAGACGTTCCGAATATGAGGCTGCAAATCCCGAATCTGCGGTTGCCCTAGCGTCGCCGCCGTACCGCGTACACCACCACTCCCACGGCCAGCACGGCCGCACCCGCGGCCACCGACAGCGCCGGCAGCGCGAAAGCCAGCACGAGACAACCCACCAGCCCGCAGCCCGCCGTGACCCGGACCGTCAACGCTCGAGACTGCGCCACCCTAACGGGCGTATCCCGATCCGGATCGGAACTCAACGTCCACGCCGAGACGTTGGCAATTGCGTAGTACACCAGCACTCCGAACGACGAGAAGCCGATCGCCCCGCGCACATCCGCCGTCGCGGCCACCACTGCGACGACCGCCCCCACAGCCAGCTCCGCGCGGTGAGGCACCTGAAAACGAGGATGCACGGCGGCGAGTGCACCCGGTAGATGGCCGTCCCGGGCCATCGCCAGCGTCGTCCTGGAGACCCCGAGAATCAGCGCGAGCAACGACCCGAGCGCTGCCACGGCGGCGCCCACCCGCACCACAGGCGCCAGCCACTGCGCGTCCGCCGCCCGTACGGCATCGGCGAGCGGAGCCGCCGCCTTGCCCAACTCCCCGGCTCCCAGCACAGAAAGGACCGAGACCGCGACACACGCATAGACCACCAGCGCGATGCCCAGCGCCAGCGGGACGGCGCGCGGGATCGTACGTGCCGGATCCCGCACCTCCTCGCCAAGCGTGGCGATCCGCGCGTACCCCGCGAACGCGAAGAACAACAGCCCCGCCGCCTGGAGCACCCCGTCCACGGTGGCGTCCGCGCCGACATCCAGCCGCCCGAAGTCCGCCGAGGCCGCCCCGAGGGAGACCACCACGACCGCAGCGAGTACCGCCAGCACGACCGCCACGATCGCCCGCGTCAGCCACGCCGACTTCTGAACGCCCCCGTAGTTCACGGCAGTCAGCGCCATTACCGCGGCGACCGCCACCGCATGCGCCTGCTCCGGCCACGCGTACGCCCCCACCGTCAGCGCCATCGCCGCGCATGACGCGGTCTTCCCCACGACGAACGCCCAGCCCGCCAGATACCCCCAGAACTCGCCCAGCCGCTCCCGCCCGTACACATAGGTCCCGCCGGACGCCGGATAGCGGGCGGCGAGCCACGCCGACGACATGGCGTTGCAGTACGCGACCACCGCGGCCAGTGCCAGTCCCAGCAGCAGCCCCGATCCGGCGGCCCGGGCCGCCGGGCCCAGTGCCACGAAGATGCCGGCCCCGACCATCGACCCGAGCCCGATCACAACGGCGTCGAACAGTCCCAGGGACCGCCGCAGTTCCTGTGTCATGCGCCGCAGCCTACTGATCTCCGCAACCGCGCCCCGTCCCACCGTCGTCCTTCAGTTCAACACCGTACGAAAGGCAGGTTCACGGTATGGGCATCATCAGCTGGATCATTCTCGGGCTGCTCGCCGGGGCCATAGCCAAGATTCTGCTCCCGGGCCGCGACCCGGGCGGCCTGATCGGCACGACACTCATAGGTGTCGCCGGCGCGTTCATCGGCGGCTGGATATCGGCACGCTACCTGGACCGGCCGATCACCAACGAGTTCTACGACGGGGCCACCTGGGCAGCGGCCATCGGCGGCTCGCTCGTGTTGCTGATCGTCTACCGGATCCTGTTCGGCCACTCGCGTTCGCGCTAGCGCCCAACCCTGCCGGACTGCTCAGCCCGCCGGACTGTCCCGCGCCGGCCCCGCTCAGCGAGCCGGCCCTCTCAGCCTGACAGCCCGGTCTCCCGCAGGGTGATGTTCAGCCGCCCGCTGCTCATCCCCGTCGCCGGGTCGGCCGTGCCCGGGTACACCTTCGGAACCCCGTGGTAGGCGAAGCGCGAGGGGCCTGAGAAGACGAACAGGTCCCCGGACGCCAGCTCCACATCGGTGTACGGCCGCCCCCGCGTCTCGGTGTTCCCGAACCGGAAGACACAGGTGTCGCCGATGCTCAGCGACACCACTGGCGCACCGGACCGCTCCTCCTTGTCCTGGTGCATCCCCATCCGCGCCGCGCCGTCGTAGAAGTTGATCACCGCGGTGTCGGGGGTGTACCCCTGATCGGTCCCGGCCCCGACCGCTATCCCCTCTGTCCCGCCCGTGCCGCCCACCTCATACGCCACGACCAGCGCTGCACGCCCCAACTCCACCAGCCAGTCGGGGAATTCGGTGACCCGGGCGCCGTTCACATCGTCTGCGGTGCGGCTGTACCGGTACGGCTGCCAGTGCCAGCCCACGCACACCGTCTGTACGGACATCACGCCACCGCCCGGCAGTACGGTGTGGCGGATCGGCACGGGACCCCGCGCCCAGCCGCGGCAGGCTTCGACCAGTTCCCGCTGTCGCTCGACCGGCAGCCACCCGGGCACATGCACCGCCCCCGGGGCGACCACCGCCCGCTCCCTCGGGAACAATGCCTCGCCGCTCACGACGCCAGCGCGCCCTCGAGCCCGAGGAGCCGCTCCTTGCGCTCCAGGCCGCCCGCGTATCCCCGAAGGGCGCCGTCCGCCCCGATCACCCGGTGGCAGGGCCGGACGACGAGCAGCGGATTGCGCCCGATCGCAGTGCCCACGGCCCGTACTCCCACGGCCGAAGTGCCGACCCGCTCGGCAATCTCTCCATACGCCGCGGTCGCCCCGTACGGAATCTCCTCCAGCGCCTGCCACACCCGCCGCTGAAACTCGGTCCCGCCGCCGACGTACTCGATCTCGAAGTGCGTCAGCCGGCTGTCGAAGTACCAGGTCAGCTGATTGCCGATCTCCTCGAAGGCTGCCGGGGCGCGCCGCCAGCCGTCCCGGACGACGGCCGCGCCCTTCTGGCCCGGCAGCGACAGCGAGGCAAGCGCCGTGCCGCCCTTCGCGGTGGTGGACTCCTCGCCGACCAGCAGCAGTTCGCCCAGCGGGCTGTCGATGGTCGTGTAGATCGTCATGGCTCGTTCCTTTCCTCGCGGCGTGTCTCGCGCCGTACTTCCCGTGCGGTATTTACTGCGCCGGGCTTCCTGCGCCGTACGCATACGAGTCTGCGACCTTCGCTCCCTCGAAGCTGGCGGGAATCGGACGTCGTGTCGACGGCCCGCCGACACGGGGCGGGGGCGGGGCGACCGTGCCGCTTCCGGCCCCGGTCCGCCCAGAGCGCCCGCCGAAGTCTGCGGTAGTTTACGAACTTCCCCATGATTGCCTGACCTGCACTGACTGCGTAAAGGAGACCGGCGACAACTACCTTCGGTAGTTGTCGCCGTTTTCCGTGATCTTCTAGTAAAGCTTTGTTGGGTCCTGGTGTGCGGTCGGGGTGTGGGGGCGGGTTGGCCGCATATCGAGCAGGCGCCGTTCCAGGTGGCCAGGATCCTCTGTAACTCGCGGAGGACCGCGTAGAGGGTCAGGCCGGCGCAGGGCCCAGGCGCTCAGCCATCGGCTGCATCGACTTGCGCTTGCCGTCCAGCATCAGCTCCCGCACATACAACTCACCCTTGGCGCGCTGGTCCCGCCGCTTCAGCGAACCGAGCATCTCCGCAGCGAACGCCTCCAGCCGGGGACGGACCTCAACCATTTCCTCTGGTGTCACACCTGACAGGACATCACACGACACCCACAACAAAACCAGTCCGGGTACCTAACAAAGCCCTACTAGGGTCGTGTGCCCTCGCTGTGCCCTGGCTCGTAGTGGGAGCTGCCGATCAGTAATATCCCTCGCCGTGGCTGGGATTTCGCGCACTCGAAGGCTCTGGCGCAGGTTCTGCGATCTACCTGCGTTCCTCCAAGGCATCGGGTGGTGCGCGGTGTTCACCTTGGCACTTACCCTAGGCGCGGCAGCGGTTGACGCAGTCAAGGGGGACGAGGAACCGCCGGCCCCGAACGTGACCGCCCTTGTCATGGCGTGCGATCAGACGGCGTTGTTCAGTGATGGTGTGCGCCGGGTTGCCGCCCTGAGACTCCGCAACGAGACGCAGAGGGTGCAGTCCTTCCAGTTGGAAGAGCACGACAGCAGTGTCCGGGACTCGATCGGATCGTACGAGTGGACGTTGTCCCCAGGCGAGACACGATGGGAGCAGTACCCCGTGATCCCGGACAAGTACGGGAACGGCCCAGACGCCTGCGCCAATCTGAGATTCCGAATCATCCAGGACTGAGCGGGCCGGGGGCAGCAGCTCACGTCATAGGCGCACCTCGCCCCCGCCGAGGTGTGGTCACGGCTGGGGCGAGAACACGGGGCAGTCTTGTCTGCGAGGCGGTTGGCTGCTCGGGCTTCCACTGGGCCGCTTCGAGGGCCCGCCCTACCTCGGCGAGCCCAGGACCCACCCTCCCGCACGGTGCCGCTCACCAAAGCGGCAGTGGACGCACTCGCAGCGCACCTTGAACCGTTCCCCGCACCCGCAGTGAAGATCGGGAACCGGAACGCCCCCCGGAAACCGCGCAGCGCGGCTGATCTTCCCCAACCGGTACCGCGAGACCGGCAAGGCCGAGGGCAGCGAGCCGGCCCGCGTGCAGGCGCCGTACGGTGCGAGCCCGCACGACCTGCGGTACTTCTACGCCTCGGCGATGTGCCCCCATGGCGCCCTGCTCAGCTGCCTTGCAACGTCCGTGCAGGTCAGACCAGTTGATCAGCGGTAGTTCACGAACTGCAGCGCGAAGTCGAAGTCCTGCCCCTTCAGCAGCGCCTGCACGGCCTGCAGATCGTCCCGGCTCTTCGAGCTGACCCGCAGCTCATCGCCCTGGACCTGCGCCTTTACGCCCTTCGGGCCCTCGTCGCGGATGATCTTCGCGACCTTCTTGGCGTTCTCCTGGGAGATGCCCTCCTCGATCGCGGCGAAGATCTTGTACTCCTTGCCGGACAGTTGCGGCTCGCCCGCGTCCAGCGCCTTCAGGGAGATCCCGCGCTTGACCAGCTTGGACTGGAACACGTCGAGGATGGCGGCGACCCGCTCCTCGGAGTTCGCCTGCATAAGGATCTTCTCGCCGGACCAGGCGATCGAAGCCCCGACGTTCTTGAAGTCGTAGCGCTGAGAGATCTCCTTCGCGGCCTGGTTGAGGGCGTTGTCGACCTCCTGCCGCTCGACCTTCGAGACGATGTCGAAACTGGAGTCGGCCATGTCCTGTGGCTCCTTGTATCGGGTGCGTGGAGGCGCGGCCGGAAGTCCCCCGACCGCTCCCGCAAGCCTAGCCACCGCACTGGCCCCGAGGGCTGATCAATCCGGTGGCGGACCACCCCTGGGCATCAGGTATCGTTTACGTCGTTGCCACGGAGCACCGCCCCACAGCGGACACTCTCGCGGTGACATCCCATGGCGGTGTGCCCGAGTGGCCAATGGGAACGGACTGTAAATCCGTCGGCTTAGCCTACCCAGGTTCGAATCCTGGCGCCGCCACGTGATACAGATGGCCCCTGACCTGCGGAAACGCGGATCAGGGGCCATCTGCGTATGGGGCGGCGCCGATGGCCCGGCGCCAGCGGTCCGGCCGCCGGGTCACCGGCCGGGAAGCCCCCGCGTCGCGGATTGAAGACCCCCGCACCGCAGCCCGCCGCCTCGAGCTGGAGCACCGCCCGCAGCCGCCGGGCCGTTCGGCCGCCTCTCTCCGCCTCGACATACAGGCAGCCACCCGCCCGCAACCGGTCAGTTTCCGGCGACGTCCCTCACCGCGACGGTCACCGGCACCGACCCGCTGATCAGTTCCAGCGTGAGCCCGGCCGT
Organism: Streptomyces sp. NPDC000880; assembly: GCF_053599675.1. NCBI lineage: Bacteria > Bacillati > Actinomycetota > Actinomycetes > Kitasatosporales > Streptomycetaceae > Streptomyces > Streptomyces sp. NPDC000880. The sequence goes on from NZ_JBSFMS010000027.1 coordinate 54,186, forward strand.
GGCGGGCGTCTCCACCAACTCAGCGATCACCGCCGCCACATCGTCGCGCGGCACCGTCCCGGGACCGGTCGAAACGCTCAGTTGTACGAGACCAGTGCCCGCGTCGTCCGTCAGCCTACCCGGCCGCAGAATCGTCCAGTCGAGGCTCGACTTGGACCGTACGTAGTCGTCCGCGGCGCCCTTCGCCCGCAGATACGCGTCGAACTCCCCGTCGCCGGGGTGCTGTGCGTCGGCGCCCATCGACGACACCACGATGAACCGCCGTACGCCTGCCCGTTCCGCCGCGTCCGCGAAGAGCATTGCGGCGCCGCGGTCCACTGTCTCCTTGCGGGCGACGCCACTGCCGGGGCCCGCGCCCGCTGCGAAGACCGCCGCACCGGCGCCCTCCAGCACCGTGGCGACCTCCTCGACCGAGGCCGACTCCAGGTCGAGTACGACCGGTTCGGCTCCGGCTTCGAGCAGGTCGGCGGCCTGTTCGGATTTGCGGATGATGCCTACGACCTCGTGCCCGCTCGCCGAAAGCAGCCGCTCGAGACGGCGCGCGATCTGACCGTGTCCTCCAGCGATGACGATGCGCATGTCTACGACGGTACGTCCGAAGCGGAGAGCCCGCTCAGGGACTGACGCGTTCCCTACTCAAGGCCCAACCTCAAGGCCCGGGCTCAAAGCCAACCTCAAGGCCCTGGATCCGGGCGCCCCTGCCGCGGCAGTTCCAGCGCCACCGCGACCGCCGAGTCGCAGTATTCGCGCACCGCGCTCGTCCGCGCCACCACCCGCCCGCGATGGATCACGATCCGGCTGTACGCGAGCGACAGCACCCCCGAGATCCGCTCGCCGCGCACCGCCAGCAGCTCCGCGGGGAAACCGGCCTCCACCCGTACCTCGGGCAGCCCCATCGCCTCCCGCGCCGCCCCGGCCACCGACCCGTACGCGTCCTTCGCCCGCATCCCGCCCTGCGAGGCCAGCAGATACGCGGCTTCCAGCGGATCGCCGCGCCCCACCGGATTCGATACGTCCCGCAGGGCCCCGCTGCCCGCCGCGACCCGCACCCCGGCCGCGCGCAGCAGACGCACCGGCGCGTTGCCCCGGAATTCCACCGCCGCACAGCCGCCCTGCGGCACGCAGACCACCGTCACGCCGGCCGCCGCCAGCTGGTCCGCGGCCCTTGAGGCCACCTCGCGCGGCAGTCGGGCGAGCCCCGCGCACGGCCCGACCACCACCCCGGACCGCAGCCCGCCCGCCATCGCCGCCAGCCGTGCGAGCCGCGCCGGGTCGTCAGCGTGGGTGTGCAGATCGACCGGGCAGCCGTGCTCGGCCGCGACCTCCAGCACCGCCTCCGCGTACCCGGTCGGATCCGGGTCGACGTCCGGGCATCCGCCCACCACCCCCGCGCCCATCTTCACCGCGTCCCGCAGCATCGCCAGGCCGTCCGCCCCAGCGACGCCCGTCAGCAGCCGGGGCACGGCCACGGCCGACAGATCTGCGAGCCCGCGCAGCGAGCGCCGCGCCTGCAGGACCGCTTCCAGCGGGCCGAGCCCCTGCACATCCCCGATCCGTACGTGCGAGCGCAGCGCAGTCGCGCCGTGTCCGAGCTGCAAGAGCGCGGCCTCGGTAGTACGCCGCTGGACGTCCTCGGTGTCGTACGAGACGGGCCCGGGGGAGTCGGCGGTGAGCGCGGTGTCGCCGTGGGCGTGCGGCTCGGCGGGGGCGGGGAGCAGCAGGTAGCCGGTCAGGTCCACTCGTGCGGAGTGCGGGGTGAGGCTGCCCGCGGTGCCGACGGCCTCGATGCGGCCGCCGCTGAGCCGTACGTCGACGGTGCGGCCGTCCGTGAGCCGGGCGCCGCAGAGCAGCAGCGCGGTGGCACCGTCGGGTGGCTGCGGCTGGCTGTCGGGCATCGCGCTCCTGGGTGGGGCGGTGGGGCTCGGGCGGCGCGACGAGGGCAAGATCACGCGGCGTGGCTCGAGCCTAGGGGCGCACCGAGCGCGCTTCGAGGAGGAGCGCAATAGTCGTACCGGTGTGGCCACGAGTGGCGTACGGGACGGGCGGGGTGGAGGCCGTGAGGGGAGGGGGAAACGGATTTGGGCGATCGGCGACCGACCGTGTAATGTCTTCATCGCTCGCCCCAATAGCTCAGTCGGTAGAGCGTCTCCATGGTAAGGAGAAGGTCTACGGTTCGATTCCGTATTGGGGCTCTGATGTCGGAGATCCTCACCTCCGGGTGAGGGGATCCGGTATCGCAGCGGTGTAGCTCAGTCGGTAGAGCAAGCGGCTCATAATCGCTGTGTCACCGGTTCAAGTCCGGTCACCGCTACACACAGTAGCCGATTGTGGGGTCGGTCCTCCGGTCGGCTACTCTTTTATGCGTTCATCCGTCCATCCGTCCAAGGAGCACTCACGTGGCTGCCACAGACGTCCGCCCGAAGATCACGCTGGCCTGCGTGGAGTGCAAGGAGCGGAACTACATCACCAAGAAGAACCGGCGCAACAACCCGGACCGTCTTGAGATGAAGAAGCACTGCCCGCGCTGCAACTCGCACACGGCGCACCGCGAAACGCGCTGAATCAGGCTCGTATACGAGGCCGTCCCCACTGGGGGCGGCCTCGTGTCGTTTGTTGTCGTCAATTCATCAGGTTGTGGTCAATCCATCAAGGAGGGAGCCAGTCCATGGCGCTCGACCAGTCCTTCGTCGGGCGGACCTATCCGCCCACCTCGCCCTATGAGGTCGGCCGGGAGAAGATCCGCGAGTTCGCCGAGGCGGTGGGTGACGCCAATGCCGCGTACACCGACCGGGAAGCCGCCAAGGCGCTCGGCCACCCCGATGTGATCGCTCCGCCGACTTTCGCCTTTGCGATCACTTTCAAGGCAGCGGAACAGGTCATTCAGGATCCGCAGTTGGGGCTGGACTACGACCGCGTGGTGCACCGCGACCAGAAGTTCGCGTACACGCGGCCGGTGCGGGCAGGGGACCGGCTGACGGTCACCTCGACCATCGAGACCATCAAGTCCCTTGCGGGTAACGATGTCGTGGACATCCGCGGCGAGGTGCGCGACGAGGCCGGCGAGCATGTCGTGACCGCGTGGACCAAGCTGGTGGCGCGCGCCGCCGAGGAGGCGTGATGACGGCGAAGATCTCTTACGCGGACGTCGAGGTCGGCACCGAGCTGCCGGCGCAGAGCTTCCCCGTCACCCGGGCCGCACTGGTGCGGTACGCGGGCGCCTCGGGCGACTTCAACCCGATCCACTGGAACGAGAAGTTCGCCACGGAGGTCGGACTTCCCGACGTGATCGCGCACGGTATGTTCACCATGGCCGAGGCGGTGCGCGTGGTGACCGACTGGGTCGGCGACCCGGGCGCGGTCGTCGAGTACGGCGTGCGCTTCACCAAGCCCGTCGTCGTGCCGAACGACGAGAAGGGCGCGCTGATCGAGGTCAGCGGCAAGGTCGCGGTGAAGCTGGACGACAACCTGGTGCGGGTCGACCTGACGGCGACGAGCGCCGGGGAGAAGGTGCTCGGGATGTCCCGAGCCGTCGTGCGGCTTGCCTGAGTGATCCAGAGACAAGATCTCGCCTGAGCGATACAGCGGCAAGGTAAGGGGCAGCCCTCCCCCCGGCGGGGTGCCCCTTACGCGTTCCCGTAACCCCCTTGACGTCATTAGTGATTGGCCACTAACTTAACCCCATGGTCAGGATGAGTGCAGAGGAGCGACGCGAGAGCGTCATTCGCGCCGCGATCACCGAATTCGCGCGCGGCGGCTACAACGGCACCTCCACCGAGGCGATCGCCAAGCGGGTCGGCGTATCACAGCCGTATCTCTTCCGTCTCTTCAAGAACAAGCGGGAGCTGTTCCTGGCCGCGGCGCTCCGCTGTTTGGAGGAGACCCCCAAGGCATTTGCCGACGCCATCGAGCGGCGTCCCGACAGTTCGCCGCTGGAGGCGATGGCTGCCGCGTACATGCGGCTCATCGACGACCGCGACAAGCTGCTGATGCAGATGCAGATGTATGTCGCGGTGGCCTCTGCCGAGGCGGCCGGGGATCACGAGTTCGGTGAGCGGATCAGGGCCGGCTGGGTCGAGATCTGGGACCAGGCTCAGGTCGCCTTTGCCGGGGACGCGAAGCAGACGGTCGACTTCCTCGGCTGCGGCATGCTGATCAACGTTCTGGTGGCGCTGGGCTTCCCGGAAGAACACCGGGTGTGGTCTGGACTCAACATGTCGGACGTCAGGGTCCCGTCGGACGTCAGGGTCCCGTCGGACGTCAGGGTCCCGTCGGACGTCAAGGGCACGTCGGACGTCAAGGTTCCGCGCTAGTGGCAGTAACCCCCTTTCCGGGGTGAGTTCTGCCCATGAAAGTTAGTAATTAATAACTAACCCTCCGTGGGGGAGCAATGAACCAGCAAAAGGCCCGCCGCTCCGGCGCCGCCTGGGCCCTCGTCATCACCAGCGTCGCCGGCTTTATGGCGGCCCTCGACAATCTCGTCGTCACCACCGCCCTCCCCTCCATCCGCAAGGACCTCGGCGGCGCGCTGGAGGACCTCGAGTGGACGGTGAGCGCGTACACCCTCACCTTCGCCGTCCTGCTGATGCTCGGCGCCGCCCTCGGTGACCGCTTCGGCCGCCGCAGGCTCTTCATAGCGGGCCTGGCGATCTTCACCGGAGCATCCGCAGCAGCCGCCCTCGCGCCCGGTATCGACGCGCTCATCGCGGCCCGCGCCGTCCAGGGCGTCGGCGCCGCGGTCATGATGCCGCTCACCTTGACCCTGCTCACCGCGGCTGTCCCCGTCGCCCGCCGCGGCGCGGCCCTCGGCATCTTCAGCGCCGTCACCGGCCTCGCCGTCGCCAGTGGACCCCTCATCGGCGGCAGCCTCACCGAGCACATCTCCTGGCAGTGGATCTTCTGGCTGAACGTTCCCATCGGCCTTGTCCTGCTGCCGCTGGCCCGGCTGCGCCTGGAGGAGTCGTACGCCCCCAACGCCCGGCTCGACGTCCCAGGCACCCTGCTCGTCAGTGGCGGTCTCTTCGGCATCGTCTACGCCCTGGTCAACGGCCAGGCCGATGGCTGGACCAGCACCCCTATCCTGGCCGGTCTGATCGTCGGCACGGTGCTCGTCCTCGCCTTCGTACGCCACGGGCTCACCAGCAAGAACCCCATGCTTCCCATGCGGCTCTTCCGCGACCGCGCCTTCTTCGGGATCAATGTCGCGAGCCTGCTGATGTTCCTTGGGATGTTCGGCTCGATCTTCCTGCTCAGCCAGTTCCTGCAGGGCGTCGCCGGCTATTCGCCCACCGAGGCAGGCCTGCGGATGCTGCCCTGGACCGGCATGCCGCTGATCGTCGCGCCCATCGCCGGCTACCTCTCCGACAAGATCGGCGGCCGCCCGGTCGTCGCCACCGGTCTCGCCCTCCAGGCCGTCGGCCTCGGGCTCTTCGCCATCGTCCTGGAGCCGGGTGTCTCGTACGCGGCCCAGCTGCCCGGCCTGATCCTCGGTGGCGTCGGTATGGCGCTGTACTTCGCCCCCGCCGCCAGCGTGGTCATGTCCAGCGTCCGCCCCGCCGAGCAGGGCATCGCCTCCGGCGCCAACAACGCCCTGCGCGAGGTCGGCGGAGCCCTCGGCGTCGCGGTCCTGGGCGCGGTCTTCGCCGCCCAGGGCGGCTACGAGACCCCCGACGCCTTCACCGACGGCACCGTCCCGGCGCTCTGGATCGGCGCGGGAGCAGTGGCCCTCGCGGCGCTGATCGCGCTGCTGATCCCGGGCCGCCGCCGCACGGCTCTGGCGGGGACGGAGGAAGCGGCCGGGACCGCCGAGGAGCGCGCGCCCGTCGCCGTGTGACAGCCGCCGCACGCAGGCGTAACGCAGCCGTACGACAGCGTGTGTACGCATGCGGTCCGTGGCCCCACCAGAGGGGCGGGGCCACGGACCGTACCCTTGTCCCCGTGCAGGAACTCCACGACGCCCCCCTCGCCCCCCTGACCACCTTTCGGCTCGGCGGTCCCGCGAGCCGCCTCGTCACGGCGACCACCGACGACGAGGTGATCGCCGCCGTACGCGGGGGGGACGCCGCGGGCACACCGCTGCTGATCATCGGCGGCGGCAGCAATCTGGTCATCGGCGACAAGGGTTTCGACGGCACCGCGCTCCGCATCGCCACCCGCGGCTTCGAACTGTCCGGTACGAAGCTCGAGTTGGCGGCCGGCGAGGTCTGGACGGACGCTGTCGCCCGCACCGTGGAGGCGGGCCTCGCGGGCATCGAGTGCCTGGCAGGCATTCCCGGCTCGGCCGGTGCCACGCCGATCCAGAACGTCGGCGCGTACGGCCAGGAAGTCTCCAGCACCATCACCGAGGTCGTCGCCTACGACCGCCGCACCGGCGAGACGGTCACCGTCCCGAATGCCGAGTGCGCCTTCTCGTACCGCCACAGCCGCTTCAAGCAGCACCCGAAGCGCTACGTCGTCCTGCGCGTGCGCTTCGATCTTGAGGACGCGGACGGCCTCTCCGCCCCCCTCAAGTACGCCGAGACGGCCCGCGCCCTCGGTGTCGAGGCCGGTGACCGCGTCCCGGCCGCCGCGGCGCGCGAGACCGTACTGAAGCTGCGCGCCGGCAAGGGCATGGTGCTGGACCCCGAGGACCACGACACCTGGTCGGCGGGCTCGTTCTTCACCAATCCGATCCTCGATCAGGCCGCGTACGAGTCCTTCCTCACCCGGGTCCGTGACCGGCTCGGCGATGACGTCGCGCCGCCCGCCTTCCCGGCGGGGGACGGCCAGGTCAAGACCTCGGCGGCCTGGCTGATCGATAAGGCCGGCTTCACCAAGGGGTACGGCTCGGGCCCGGCCCGTATCTCCACCAAGCACACACTCGCCCTGACCAACCGTGGCGCAGCCACTACCGAGGACCTGCTCGCCCTGGCCCGCGAGGTCGTGGCGGGCGTGCGCGAGGCGTTCGGCGTCACGCTGGTCAATGAGCCGGTGACGGTCGGCGTCAGCCTCTGAGCCAGTCCTGAGCCAGTCCCGGAATCAGCCCTGACTCAGCCTCTGGAATTCGATGGAACCTGCTGGGCTCCCCGGGTTGTCGAGTAGGTGACAGGGTCTTCGGACCACTCACTGCTCGGGGGGAGCGCCGGTGCGTCAGGGCAGCTCGGCTCGCGATTCGGAGTTCGCGGACTTCGTGACGGCGTCACATGTGTCGCTGCTGCGGACCGCTCGTCTGCTGACGGGTGATCCGCACACGGCCGAGGATCTTGTGCAGGCCGCGCTGATACGGGTCTATACGCACTGGGGCCGCTCTGCAGGCTGGGAATCGCCCCAGGCGTACACGCGCAAGGTCGTCGTCAATCTCTACGCGACCTGGCGTCGACGCCGCTGGCACGCGGAGGTGGTCCGCCCGGATGGGGAAATCGCCCCGGACGGCCACGACATGGCGGGGAGCGCGGAGGCCAGGCTCGAACTGGGCCGCGCGCTCGCAGGCCTGCCCCGTGCTCAGCGCGCTGTGGTGGTGCTTCGTTTCTACGAGGACCTGTCGGTGGAACAGACGGCCGAGCTGCTCGGCTGTTCGCCCGGGACGGTCAAGAGCCGTACCAACAGGGCCTTGGAGCGGCTGCGCGCTGCGGGCGCGCTGACCGGCTACGCGGGAGCCGAAAGGAGTGCGCGATGACCGAGGACGAAGACCAGTTGAGGCGAGGCCTGCGGGACCTGGCGGAGCTGGACGGCCCGCCCGGGGGTCTGACGGCGGTTGAGACGTTCCTGGTGAAGAGCCGCCGGGCTCGCCACCGCCGCCGGTCCCTGGCGCTGTGCGGTGCGGTGGTGCTGGTCGCGGGCGGATCGGCACTGGGCGTGCGGTGGACGGATACGGATACGGGACCAGCTCCCAATCCGCCGCCGCTCGCCTCGAAGGGGCCACACCCGAGCCGCGGGACGTACGAGCCGCAGCCACCGTCGGAGGCAGGTGGGCCCCTGGACACCGGACCCGCGAAGCCGGACCAAGGTGTGCGCTACCGGTACGACCTGTCGGCCGTCTGCGGCCTGAAATACGCCGTCTTCGGCGGTCGGGTGTGGGAACGCAGCGAGGGCGGGACCCAGTTCACGTTCAGCTGGGTGTCGGATCGCCTCCACGGGTACATGCGTTGGTCGGACGGACAGCGGACCCGGGCAGAGGCGGACACGGCCATCTTCGAGACCGACTCGCCCGCGACGCCCGTTCTGACCTACCGCCTCCTGTCCGGCGATGCGCCGTCCTGTCTCGCCCAGGAGCCGGAGCGGAGGTTCTCCGATGCTCCGGCGGCCACGCTCGGCCCAAAGGATCCGCACATCGGCACCAGGTACGTGTACGACATGACCAAGGACTGCGACATGCGCTTCGCTGAATTCGGCGGCCGGCTCTGGAGGGCCGAAGGCCCGTTCGCGCCAGGCAGCTTTGTCTCGTTCGTCAACGACTTGCCCATCGCCGCGCACATGACCTTGGTGTCCGAGGACACGGCCGTTCTCGAGTTGTCGGGTACGCCGAAGAGGAAGATCACATACCGCCTCGTGGAACGTCGTGCCAACGACTGCCCCAAGCCGGCCGCCACCTAGTACGCCACCCCCACGCCTTGCTTCAGCGTCGCCGCGTCATCCACCATCGCCAGCATCGCGTGCGCCACATCCGCCCGCCCGATCTTCGACCCGCCACGCAGATTCGCCCCCACCGCCGTTCGGTACACCCCTGTCACCGGCGCATCCACCAGCTTCGGCGGCCGCACCGACGTCCAGTCCGTCGCGCTGCCGCGGAGCTCTGCCTCCATCGTCCGCAGGTCGTCGTAGTGCTTGCGCAGGATCCGCGAGATCAGCGGCGTCCCGATGTAGCGCAGGAAGAACGTCTCGTTCTCCGGTACGGGCCCGAGCGGTGCCGCGCTCACCACCAGGAAGCGCCGCACGCCCTCCGCGTCCAGCGCCCGAAGGATCACGCGCGTCAGGCCCGACGTGATGCCCACCTGCTTCATCGTGCGCGGGCCGAGCCCCGAGAACACCGCGTCCCGGCCCGCCACGGCCGGCCTCAGCGCCTCCGGGTCGTCGAGGCCGGCCGTGACGATCTCCAGGCCCTCGCCCTTCACCGCCAGCCGCGCCGGGTCCCGCACCACCGCCGTCACCTGGTGCCCCGACGCCAGCGCCTGCCGCACTACCTCCTGTCCGATGCCGCCGGTCGCACCGAAAACCGTGAGCCTCATTGCCCGCACCTCCAAGGTGGGTAAGTGTTCACTCACCTCTAGAGTGGGTAAGCACTCACCCACTCGTCAAGGCCCCACAAGCCCCGATGCGAGGATCCCTTGCAGAAACCCGCCCGCGTCCGCATTCTCGACGCCGCACACGAGCTCATGCTCACCATCGGCCTCGCCCGCGTCACCACCAAGGAGATCGCCAAGGCAGCCGGCTGCTCGGAGGCGGCGCTCTACAAGTACTTCGTGAACAAGGAAGAGCTGTTCGTGACCGTGCTCAAGGAGCGGCTGCCCAAGCTCAACCCGCTGCTGGACCGGCTCGTCGAGCACCCGGGGGAGCGGACCGTCGAGGAGAACCTCACCGAGATCGCCCGCGAGGCCGCGCTCTTCTACGCCGAGAGCTTCCCGATCGCCGCCTCGCTCTACGCCGAGCCCAAGCTCAAGCAGCGCCACGACGCGGCCATGCGCGAGCTCGGCCGGGGCCCGCACATGCCCATCAGAAGGCTCGATGCCTACCTCCGCGCAGAACGGGCCGCCGGCCGTATCGGCCCCGAGGCTGACACCTATGCGGCCGCATCCCTGCTGCTCGGCGCCTGCGCCCAGCGTGCCTTCGCCTACGACATGACCGAGGACGGAAAGCCCCCGCAGCCGGTCGACGAGTTCGCCGCGGGCCTCGTCCGCACCCTGCTGCGCGGAATCGGCTGCGCCCGCTAGCCGGCCAGCCAGTCGTCGATCCCCGCCAGCAGCTTGTTCCGTACCTCCTCCGGCGCCGCCGAGCCGCGCACCGACTGCCGCGCCAGCTCCGCCAGTTCCGCGTCCGTGAAGCCGTGGTGGCTTCGCGCCAGTTCGTACTGTGCCGCCAGCCGCGAGCCGAACAGCAGCGGGTCGTCCGCCCCCAGCGCCATCGGCACCCCCGCGTCGTACAACGTTCGCAGCGGCACGTCCGCCGGCTTCTCGTAGACGCCCAGTGCCACATTCGAGGACGGGCACACCTCGCACGTCACCCCACGCTCGGCCAGCTTCCGCAGCAGCCGGGGGTCCTCCGCCGCCCGTACCCCGTGCCCGATGCGGGATGCGTGCAGATCGTCCAGACAGTCCCGTACGGACGCCGGACCCGTCAGCTCGCCGCCGTGCGGCGCCGCCAGCAGGCCGCCGTCCCGGGCGATCGCGAAGGCGCGGTCGAATTCCCGTGCCATGCCGCGGCGTTCGTCGTTGGAGAGGCCGAAGCCGACGATCCCCCAGTCCCGGTACCGGACCGCGAGCCGCGCCAGCGTGCGGGCGTCCAGCGGGTGCTTCATACGGTTCGCGGCGACCAGCACCCGTAGGCCGAGACCGGTCTCCCGCCCGGCACGCTCCACGGCGTCCAGGATGATCTCCAGCGCTGGGATCAGGCCGCCCAGCATGGGGGCGTACGAGGTCGGGTCGACCTGAATTTCGAGCCAGCCCGAGCCGTCCCGCACATCCTCCTCGGCCGCCTCGCGCACCAGCCGCTGGATGTCCTCGGGGGAGCGCAGACAGGACCGCGCGATGTCGTAGAGCCGCTGGAAACGGAACCAGCCGCGCTCGTCGGTCGCCCGCAGTTTGGGCGGTTCACCGCTGGTCAGTGCGTCGGGCAGATGGACGCCGTACTTGTCGGCGAGCTCGAGCAGGGTGGTGGGCCGCATCGACCCGGTGAAGTGCAGATGCAGATGGGCCTTCGGCAGCAGCCTGAGATCTCGTACGTGCTCCATTGCAGGATCTTGCCGCACGCGCGCGCAGACCGGCAGCCCCTTTCCCCGATCGGGCGCTTGCCCGAACGAAGAAACGGCCCACCCTCCACCGGGGCCGCGCCCCAGACTCCGGCAAAAAACGCCGGACGGGCTGGAAATCC
>NZ_JBSFMS010000028.1:0-43125 GCF_053599675.1 Streptomyces sp. NPDC000880
CCAGGCCAACTCGGCCGCCATGGGCAACGCCGCACTCCAGGACGCGTACGAACCGGGCTCCACCGCCAAGGTGATGTCCATCGCCGCCGTGCTCGCCTCGCCTCCACCGCGTGCCCCCGCTCCACCGGCGGGCCCGGTGGCAGCGCATCGCCCTCCGCCACTTGCAGTTGCAGCGCCACCAGGTCGATGCCGAACACCGCCTCCGTGACCGGGTGTTCCACCTGGAGGCGGGTGTTCATCTCCAGGAAGTGGGCCCCGCCCTGCGGGGAGATCAGGAACTCCACCGTTCCCGCGCCCCGGTAGCCCACCGCCCGCGCCGCCGTCACCGCCGACTCGTGCAGCGTCGCGACCAGCGCGTCGGGCAGGCCCGGGGCCGGGGACTCCTCGATCACCTTCTGGTGGCGGCGCTGGAGCGAGCAGTCGCGGGTGCCCAGCGCCCACACCGTGCCGTACGCGTCCGCCAGCACCTGCACTTCCACATGGCGGCCACGCTCGATGTACGGCTCCAGGAACACCTCACCGTCGCCGAAAGCCGACGCCGCCTCCGACCGGGCCGCCTCCAACTCACCGGCCAGTGACGCCAGTTCGCGGACGACCCGCATGCCACGGCCACCGCCCCCCGCCACCGCCTTCACCAGCAGCGGCAGGTCCGCGTCCGTCACCGCCGACGGGTCCAGCGGCGCGCCGCCCATCAGTTGCTTTGCCCGCGTCTTGGACGCCATCGCCTCGATCGCCTCCGGCGGCGGGCCGACCCACACCAGCCCCGCGTCCGTCACCGCCCGCGCGAACTCCGCGTTCTCGGACAGGAAGCCGTACCCCGGATGCACCGCGTCCGCGCCCGCCGCGAGCGCCGCCTTCACGATCAGGTCGCCGCGCAGATACGTGTCCGCCGGCGCCGCCCCCGGCAGCCGTACCGCCGCGTCCGCCTCCCGGACGTGCAGCGCCGACGCGTCCGCGTCGGAGTACACCGCGACCGTCGAGATGCCCAGCTCACGGCAGGTACGGAAGACCCGGCACGCGATCTCGCCCCGGTTCGCGACAACGACAGAAGTGATCATCGTCAAGCCCTCACATCCGGAAGACGCCGAAGCCGCCGCGCGCGCCCTCGACCGGTGCCGTGTGGATCGCGGACAGGCACAGCCCCAGCACCGTCCGCGTATCGCGCGGGTCGATGACCCCGTCGTCGTACAGCCGCCCCGAGAGGAACGTCGGCAGGGATTCGGACTCGATCTGCTGCTCGACCATGGCGCGCAGCCCCGCGTCCGCCTCCGCTGCCTTGTCGTCGTATGGCTGCCCCCTCGCCGCCGCCGACGCCCGGGCGACGATCGAGAGCACGCCCGCCAGCTGCTGCGGGCCCATCACCGCCGACTTCGCGCTCGGCCACGCGAAGAGGAACCTCGGGTCGTACGCCCGACCGCACATCCCGTAGTGCCCCGCCCCGTACGACGCCCCCATCAGCACCGACAGATGCGGGACCCGCGAGTTCGACACCGCGTTGATCATCATCGCGCCGTGCTTGATGATGCCGCCCTGCTCGTACTCCTTGCCGACCATGTAGCCGGTGGTGTTGTGCAGGAAGACGAGCGGCACATCCCGCTGATTGGCGAGCTGGATGAACTGCGCCGCCTTCTGGGACTCCTCGCTGAACAGCACACCCTGCGCGTTGGCCAGCACCCCCACCGGGTAGCCGTGCAGCCGTGCCCACCCGGTCACCAGGCTCGCCCCGTACAGCGGCTTGAACTCGTCGAAGTCCGAGCCGTCGACGATCCGCGCGACGACCTCGCGCGGGTCGAAGGGGGTGCGCAGGTCCTCGGGCACGATCCCGAGGAGTTCCTCCTCGTCGTACTTGGGCGGCTCGCCGGGCAATGGATCGGCGTGCGCCTTGCGCCAGTTGAGGCGCGCGACCACCCGCCGCGCCTGCCGCAGCGCGTCCGCCTCGTCGAGAGCGAAGTAGTCGGCGAGGCCCGACGTACGCGCGTGCATCTCCGCGCCGCCGAGCGACTCGTCGTCGCTCTCCTCGCCCGTCGCCATCTTCACCAGCGGCGGTCCGCCGAGGAAGACCTTCGACCGCTCCTTGATCATGATGGTGTGGTCGGACATCCCGGGTACGTACGCCCCGCCCGCCGTCGAGTTCCCGAAGACCACCGCGATCGTCGGAATCCCGGCCGCCGACAGCCGGGTGAGGTCCCTGAAGAGCGCCCCGCCGGGGATGAAGATCTCCTTCTGGGACGGCAGATCCGCGCCGCCGGACTCCACAAGTGAGATACAGGGCAGCCGGTTGGCGTACGCGATCTCATTGGCGCGCAGGGCCTTCTTCAGCGTCCAGGGGTTGGACGCCCCGCCCCGCACGGTCGGGTCGTTGGCCGTGATCAGGCACTCGACGCCCTCCACCACGCCGACGCCGGTGACCATCGACGCGCCGACCGGATAGTCGCTGCCCCACGCGGCGAGCGGGGACAGCTCCAGGAAGGGCGTGTCCGGGTCGAGGAGCAACTCGATGCGCTCGCGAGCGAGGAGCTTGCCGCGCCCCCGGTGCCGTGCGACGTACTTCTCGCCGCCGCCCGCCAGCGCCTTGGCGTGCTCGGCGTCCAGCTCGGCGAGCCTGCCGAGCATGGCCTCGCGGCGGGCGGCGAATTCGGGGCCGGCGGGGTCGACGGTCGAGGCGAACACGGTCACAGCACAACCTCCGGGATGTCGACGTAGCGCGAACGGAGCCACTCGCCGAGCGCCTTGGCCTGCGGGTCGAACCGGGCCTGCGCGGCGACGCCTTCGCCGAGGATGCCTTCGACGACGAAGTTCAGGGCGCGCAGATTCGGCAGGACGTGGCGTACGACTCCGAGCCCGGCAGTCTCCGGGAGCAGCGCGCGGAAGCGGTCCACGGTCAGCTCGTGGGCGAGCCAGCGCCACGCGTCGTCGGAACGCGCCCACACCCCGACGTTGGCGTCGGCGCCCTTGTCGCCGCTGCGGGCGCCGGCGACCAGACCGAGGGGCGCGGACCGACGAGGCCCGTCCGGCAGCGCATCCGGCAGCTCGGGCCCGCTGTCGACAGGCTCAACTTCCTTCGTACGTACGGGAGCCGGCACCGCGGCCCTCCCGCGGCCTTCGGCCGGGGGGACCCCCATCTCGCTTCGCTCGCCGTCCGGCAGTACGGCCGTATGCGGAACCTCGGCCGCGTCGACGTACGCGGCCTCGAAGACCCCGTACGGCGCGCCCTTCCCCGGCGGGGCCGTCACATGGAAGCCCGGGTAGCTGCCGAGCGCCAGCTCGATCGCCGCGCCGCTCACCGCACGCCCGACCCTGTCCGGGTCGCTGTCGCGCACGACGAGGCGCAGATACGCGCTCGCCCGCTCCTCGGTGTCGCCGTCGGGCCGCTCGGTGCGTGCCAGCTCCCACCGCACGTCGGCCGGACGGTGCTTGCCGAGGGTGTCCTCCAACTGGTCCCGCACCAGACGCGCCTTGGCCTCGATGTCGAGTCCGGTCAGCACGAAAACGACCTCGTTGCGCCAGCCGCCGATCCGGTTGAGGCCGACTTTCAGGGTGGGCGGGGGGGCTTCGCCGCGTACGCCGGAGATCCGCACCCGGTCGTGGCCCTCCTGCGCCAGCCGTACGGTGTCGAGGCGCGCGGTGACGTCGGGTCCCGCGTACCGCGCGCCCCCGGTCTCGTACAGCAGCTGTGCGGTGACCGTGCCGATGTCGACCAGGCCGCCGGTGCCGTCGTGCTTGGTGATGACGGATGTCCCGTCGGCGTGGATCTCGGCAAGGGGGAAGCCGGGTCGGCGTACGTCGTGCCCGTTGAAGAACGCGTAGTTGCCGCCGGTGGCCTGCGTGCCGCACTCCAGCACGTGTCCGGCGACGACCGCACCGGCGAGCGCGTCGTAGTCCTCGGGGCCCCACCCGAAGTGCGCGGCCGCGGGGCCGGTGACCAGGGCCGCGTCGGTCACCCGGCCGGTGACGACGACATCGGCGCCGGCGCGCAGGCACTCGGCGATGCCGGCGCCGCCGAGGTAGGCGTTGGCGGCGAGGGCGTCGGGGAAGCGGGCGGCGAGGTCGTCGCCCTCGACGTGGGCGACCTTGACGGGTACGCCGACGCGGTCCGCGAGCTCCCGCACGGCGTCGGCGAGGCCCGCCGGGTTGAGCCCGCCCGCGTTGGCGACGATCTTCACACCGCGCTCGTGGGCCAGCCCGAGGCCCTCCTCCAGCTGCCCCAGGAAGGTCTTGGCGTAGCCGAGGCGTGGGTCCTTCTGCCGGTCCCGGCCGAGGATGAGCATGGTCAGCTCGGCGAGATAGTCCCCGGTCAGCACGGAGAGGGGACCGCCGGTGAGCATCTCGCGCACGGCGTCGAAGCGGTCGCCGTAGAAGCCGGAGGCGTTCCCGATACGCAGCGGCTCGGTCACGGGCGGGCCCCCTTCGGCGCGCGGCCGGGACCCGCGGGACCGGCGAAGGCCTGCGCGATGTCCAGCCACCGGTCGGCGTCGGCGCCCTCGGCCCGTACGGCGAGGTCGGCGCGGTGCGCCCGCTGGGTCACCAGCAGGCAGAAGTCGAGGGCGGGCCCGGTGACCCTCCCCCGGCCTTCGGCAGGGGGGACCCCAGCGGCGTCCTCGGGTCCGTACGTCCAGAGCTCCCCACCGGGTCCGGTCAGCTCGACCCGGAACGGCTCGGCAGGCGGCGTCAGCCCGCGCACCCTGAAGGCGAAGTCGCGCGCCCGGATCCCGATGTACGCGACGTGCCGCAAACGCGCGGTCGGTTCGCGTACGGCTCCGAGCGCGTCCGCGATGTCCTGGCCGTGCGCCCAGGTCTCCATCAGCCGTGCGGTCGCCATCGATGTGGCGCTCATCGGCGGCCCGTACCAGGGCAGCTTGACGCCGGAGGGCTGGGCCCGCAGCGCTTGGTGCAGCTCCTCGCGCCGCTCCCGCCACCTGGACAGCAGCTCGGCGTGCGACAGGGACGCGACGATCGCCGCCGCGCCCTCGTCGACGAAGCCGGCGGCGTCCGCCCCGGTGGCGGCGGCCTCCTCCAGGTCGGCGACGAAGGACCGGGGGTCGGTGACCGCGAGCAGGGCGGCGGTGTCCGTCCAGGCGAGGTGGGCGATCTGGTGGGCGATGGTCCAGCCGGGCGCGGGCGTCGCGCGCGCCCACCGCTCGTCGTCCAACTCCCCGACCAGCCGGTCGAGTTCATCGCTTTCGCTGCGCAAGTCGTCGAGCACGACGGCCGGGTCGGACACGGTGCGCTCCCTTAAGGACACGACGTTGTGTGTCCCGGAGCATGACAGCGCCCAGCAAAACAAGCAAGCATGCTTGCTTTGGATTTTACGCCTTTCAGGGAGCCTTTCTGGCCACCTGGGTCCGTACCGCACCCATGCTCGCCGCGATGACCAGCGCGATCGCCAACGCATCGAGCACAGAAAGGGCTTGATGCAGTACGAGGAACCCAGCCGTCGCCGCGATAGCCGGCTCCAGGCTCATCAGCACCGCGAAGGTGGGGGCGGGCAGCCGGCGCAGCGCGAGCAGCTCCAGGGTGTACGGCAGGACGGACGACATCAGCGCGACGGCGAGGCCGAGCCCCAGCGTGGACGGCACGATCAGCTTCGACCCGGCCTCGGCGATCCCGAACGGCAGGCTCAGCACGGCCCCGACCGCCATGGCCAGCGCGAGCCCGTCGGCCTGCGGGAACCGCCGCCCGGTGCGGGCGCTGAAGACGATGTACGTGGCCCACATCGCGCCCGCGGAGAGCGCGAAGAGCGCACCCACGGGGTCGAGCCGGTCGAAGCCGCCGCCGCTGAGCAGGACCACGCCGGCGAGGGCGAGGCCCGCCCAGACGAGGTTGACCAGCCGCCGCGAGACGACCACCGAGAGCACGAGCGGCCCGAGGACCTCCAAGGTGACCGCCGCGCCGAGCGGAATGCGGTCGACGGCCTGATAGAAGAGGACGTTCATGGCGGCCATGGCAGCGCCGAAGGCGACGACGGTGCGCCAGTCGGCGCGCGAGTGCCCGCGGAGCCCCGGCCGGCAGACGACGAGCAGGACGAGCGCGGCGAGGACGAGCCGGAGGGTGACGACGCCGAGGGCTCCGGCGCGCGGCATGAGCAGCACGGCGACGGCCGCGCCGAACTGGACGGAAAGCGCACCGGCGACGACGAGCGCGACGGGCCCGAGGCTGCCGCGGGAGCCCGGCGCAGGGGCGGCACCCTCCAGGGCGACGGCGGCTTCCGGCTCGTTGGCGACGACGGTGTCGCGACGCTCGTCCACCGGAAACCTCCCTTTAGGCCTCTCGGCCGATACGCCTTTCGGCCGACGCCCTCCACGCTACGGGTCTTCGGGCGCCGCGTGAAATGCGGACTGGGCTGCCGTTATGCTCCAGGCGCATGAGCATCGAGCTACGCCACCTCCGCTGCTTCCTCGCCATCGCGGAGGAGTCCAGCGTGACCAGGGCGGCGGCCCGGCTGCACCTCACCCAGCCCGCGGTCTCCCGGTCGCTGGCCGCGCTGGAAAAGCACCTCGGCACCCGGCTGGTGGACCGCTCCACCCATCATCTCGCCCTCACCGAGGAGGGCCTGGTCTTCCGCGACAAGGCGGCGGCAGCGGTCGCCGCCTTCGACGAGGCCCTGGACACGGGCCGGCTGCGCCGCCGGCCGCTGCGGCTCGGCCACGCCTGGTCCGCCCTCGGCCCGTACACCACCCCACTGCTGCGCCGCTGGCAGCGCGAGCACCCGGACACCCCGCTGGAACTCCTGCGCATCGACGACCGCACCGCCGGCCTCGCCCGCGGCGAGGTCGACGTGGCGGTCCTGCGCGGCCCGGTGGACACCCCCGGCCTGGTCACCGAGCTCCTCTTCACGGAGCCCCGGGTGGCGGCGGTGACGTCGGACGGACCCCTGGCAGCGCGCACTTCATTGGCACTCGCGGACCTGACGGCGGGACCGGTGGTCCTGAACACGGTCTCCGGCCTGACGACGCTGGACCTCTGGCCACCGGAGTCCCGTCCCACGAGGGTGCTCACGGTGGCGAACACGGACGACTGGCTGACAGCGATCGCGGCGGGCCGGGGTGCGGGCGCCTCCGTTGCCTCCACGGCCCAGATGCACCCGCACCCGGGCGTCGCGTACCGCCCGCTGTCGGACGCGCCACCGGTTGCGGTCCTGCTGGCCTGGCGCCAGACGGCAATGCATCCGGCGATCCCTCAACTGGCTGCGCTGGCACGGGAGGTGGCGGCGGCGAACTGACCTCGTATCGCCACCCGTGACCACTGCACCCCTCGCGCCGTCAGCCACCCAGCTGCTGACGTACGTTCGCGGCCCGGTCGAGGGTTGCTGCTGCTGCCGCACAGGGGTTACCCCGTGTGCGGCAGCAGCAGGGTGAACCTCGTCGGTTCCGCCTGGGTCAGGCTGAGCCGGCCCCCGATGGCTTCGGCCAGGTCTGCGGCGAGGGACAGTCCGATCCCCTCCCCGGGCCCGGTGGTGGTGCCTCGCTCGAAGAGGCTCTTCGGGGCGAGGGTGAGGGTTCCTTCGTCGGCGATGTCGAGAGCGAGGGCTCCTCCGATGTCGCGCAGGGTCATCCTGACGCTTCCGCGGCCGTGCTGGTGGGCGTTGTCGAGGAGGATGTCGAGGATCTGCTCAGTGGTGCGGCCGGGGACGAGCAGGGTTGCGGTTGCGGGGTCGAGGGTGACTTCGATACGGCGGCCGTCCTGGGCGAGGGAGCCGTGCCAGCGGTGTTCAGCACGCTCTACGAGTTCACCGACGGGCTGGAAGGTGGCGCCGGCGAACGTGACGGGTTCGGCTATGGCCAGCTGGAGGACCTCATCGATGGTGCGCTGGAGATGGTGGGACCGCTCCAGTGCCTCTTCGACGGTGACACGAAGGTCTGTGCCGGGTCTGGTCAAGGCTGTTTCCAGGCCGAGTTGCAGGCCGGTGAGGGGGGTGCGGAGCTGGTGGGAGGCGTTGGCGGTGAAGTGCCTCTCGTGCTGCAGCAGATGTGCCAGGCGCTGGACCATCGCGTTGTGGGCGCGGGCCACCTGGTCGATCTCGGCGATGCCGCAGGTGGCGGCGCTTGCGGTCAGGTCGCCGTCCGCGATGGCTCGGGAGGTGCGGGAGAGTGCCTCCAGGGGGGCGGTCAGGGCGCGGGCCTGGCGGCGGGCGACGAGGATGGCGGCACCGAGCGCGACCAGGGCCACGCCCAGCAGGACACCCCAGGCCAGCAGGACGCGGTTCCACACGCTCTGGGTGCTGGCCGAGGCACGGACCACGCCGATGACGCGTTCGTCGTTGGAAACGGGAACCGCGACGACCAGTTCGCTGCCCGTCTGCTGCTGCACCACGATGCCGTCGGTGGCGCGGCGGGTGGCGGTGTCGGCCGTGCCCGGGCCGGTTCCGTCACGCAGGCGCAGCGCCTCGTCGTAGACGCCCAGTTGCCCCTCAGGTTGCCCGCGGGGTAGTTCGACCGGGTCGCCGGCAACGAATTGCGGGCTCACGCGTACGGCGGCGGCCATGGCGTCACGCACCAGTTCGCCGCGTTCGTCGTCGAAGAACGACGCCCGGATCACCACGGCGAGCGGCACGGCGAGCAGGACAAGGGCCACCAGGACGGCCACCAGGGCCACGCGGGCCACACGCTGTCTCATTTGCCCATGATGACCGCGCAGGGCACCCGAACGGTGCGGACCGCAGCACCTGGTGCACGGTTTTGCCGTCGTCTAACCGTCAGCGGGCCGGTTGTTAACCGGCTGCTGCCTAGCGTCGCAGGCATGGGGGCCAGCCTCACTCGTGAAGGGCACAACGATCATGCGACGCACTCTTGTTCCTTCGATTGCCGCCCTCGCGCTGACCGGAGGGTTGGTGACGGGATGCAGCAACGGCAGCAGTTCCGCACCGGGCACCGGCAGCACGAGCGCTTCCAGCGCCAAACCGGCGCCGACGGAAGCCAATCCTGCCGGCGACATCCCCGACAACCAGGCGTATGTCGCCTACCAGCCGACCGGGGGCGGCTTCACGATCAAGGTCCCCGAAGGGTGGGCCCGCACCACCACCGGCAATTCGATCACCTTCACGGACAAGCTGAACCGGATCGAGATCGCCTCCGTCAACGCCTCGACAGCCCCCGCCCCCCAGTCGGTGACCTCGAACGTGGTGCCCGTTCTGCAACGGCAGGTGCCCAAGTTCTCGATGGGGAAGGTCTCCACCGTTTCCCGCCAGGCCGGGCCGGCTGTCCTGCTCACCTATCAGGGCGACGGCGCCCCGGACCCGGTGACAGGCAAGGTTGTCCACGACGCCTTCGAGCGGTACTCCTTCCACCAGAACGGCCGCGAGGTCGACCTGACGCTGTCCGGCCCGGTCGGCGCCGACAACGTTGACCCCTGGCGCATCGTCACCGACTCGCTCCGGTGGCAGTGATGACCACCACCGACACGCCGCCCCAGCAGCACACGGACACCGACGCGCTCCAGGCGCGGGACCTGTACCGGTTCTTCAGGGCGGGCGAGGAGGAGACCCTGGCGCTGCGCGGGGTCGCACTTCAGGTGCGGCGCGGGGAGACCGTCGCCGTCATCGGCCCGTCCGGGTCGGGCAAGTCCACCCTGCTGGCCTGCCTGGCCGGGCTGGACGAACCCGACGGCGGCGTCGTACACGTCGGCGGGGAGCGGATCAGTCACCGGCCCGAAGCCGAGCGGGCCCGCGTCCGCGCCCGCCGGATCGGTGTCCTGCTGCAGTCCGGCAACCTCATCGCTCACCTGGATGTCAGCGCCAACATCCGCCTGGCCCGCACCGCCGCCGGCCACAAGAGCAAGCAGTCCATCGCCGAGCTGCTGGACCAGGTCGGGCTCGCGCACCGGGCCCGCGCCCTGCCCCAGGAACTGTCCGGCGGCGAACTGGCCCGCGCGGGACTGGCCGTCGCCCTGGCCAACGACCCGGACATCCTCCTCGCGGATGAGCCGACCGGTGAACTGGACGGCGCCACCGAGCAGCGGATCCTCTCGCTGCTGCGCACCCGCGCGGAAGCGGGCCGCGGGGTGCTGGTCGTCACTCACAGCCCCGAAGCCGTCAAAATCGCCGACCGCGTCATCACCTTGCGCGACGGAAGGATCCCGTCATGAGTGCCCAGGAAGTGCTCGTCCACTGCCAGGACGCGGCCCGCACCTACGGCCAGGGACCGGCCGCCGTCGTAGCGGTGCACGGCGCGACCTGCCAGGTCCGCGCCGGTGACCGGATCGCGGTCACCGGGCCCTCCGGTTCCGGCAAGTCCACCCTGCTGCACCTGATGGCCTCACTCGAGCAGCCCACCACCGGCCAGGTGACCTGGCCCGGCCTCACCCAAGGGCCCGTGGCGGGCCAGGTGGGGGTCGTCTTCCAGGGGCCCAGCCTGATCCCGGCCCTGGACGTGGCGGAGAACGCCGGGCTGCCGCTGGTCCTGGCCGGTATACCCGAAGACCGGGCAAAGCGCCGGGCACTGGACTCCCTCGCCCTGGTCGGAGCCGCCGACCTGGCGAACAAATTGCCCGAGGAGCTGTCCGGCGGCCAGGCCCAGCGTGTGGCCATCGCCCGCGTCCTTGCCCTGGCACCTCGCCTTGTCCTGGCCGACGAACCCACCGGGCAGCTGGACAGGGCCACCGGCCAGCACATCATCGACGTGCTCCTGACCGCCGCCGACGAGATCCGCGCCGCGCTGGTGGTGACCACCCACGACCCCCTCGTCGCGTGGCGCCTTGACGAGCACTGGGAGATGCACGAGGGCCGCCTGCTCCCCACGACGGATCCACACCATCGGTCCACGGCAGCGACAAGCCAGGGAGACACACGATGATCACCACATGGGTCGGCGGCATGCTCCGCCGGCGCACAGGGCGGCTGATCGCCACCGCGCTCGGCATCGCCCTCGCGGTGGCCCTGGTGGCGTCCCTCGGCTCGTTCCTGACCGCGTCGAAGTCCACGATGACCACCCGCGCGGTGCGGTCGGTGGCGGTGGACTGGCAGGTCGAGGTCCAGCCGGGCACCGAACCGGCCACGGTCCTTGCGGCCGCCCGGGCCGCGAACGGCGTTCAGAGCGCCCAGAGCGTCGGATTGGCCCACAGCACCGGCTTCCAGGCCACCAGCGCGGGCACCACACAGACCACCGGCCCGGGTGTCGTCCTGGGCGTGTCCGACACCTACCGGGCAACGTTCCCCGGCGAGATCCGCCAACTCACCGGCGCCACCTCCGGCGCTCTGATCGCCCAGCAGACCGCGGCGAACCTGCACGTCGCCCCCGGTGACACGGTCACGGTCAACCTGCCCGGCGCTAAGCCGGCGAAGGTGAAGGTGGCCGGAGTGGTCGACCTGCCGCAGGCCGACTCGCTGTTCCAGAAGGTCGGCGCCCCGCCCCAGTCCCAGCCCGCCGCCCCGCCCGACAACGTCCTGCTGCTCCCCTCACCCGTGTTCAACACGCTGACCGCGCCGGTCAGGGCCGTCGACCCGGCCGCCGTCACCACCCAGATCCACATCGCCCGCAACGCACCCCTGCCCGCCGACCCTGCCGCCGCCTACACCTCCGTCACCGCGGCCGCCCACAACCTGGAGGCAAGCACCTCCGGCGGCGGGGTGGTCGGCGACAACCTCGGCGCCGCCCTCGACGCAGCACGCCAGGACTCGCTGTACGCCCAGATCCTGTTCCTGTTCCTCGGCGTGCCCGGCGCGGTCCTCGCCGCCCTGCTGACCGCCGCGGTGGCCGGCGCCGGAGCCAGCCGCAGGCGCCGCGAGCAGGCGCTGCTGCGCACCCGGGGGCTGCGGCCCCGCCAGGTCGCCGGCATGGCCGCCGCGGAGGCGGGCGTGGTCGGCGTGGCCGGCGGTCTGCTCGGGTTGGGCATCGCCGCACTGGCGGGCCGGGCCTCGTTCGGCACCGCCTCGTTCGGCGCAAGTGGGGCCTCGGCGGGCGGCTGGTTCGCTCTCGCCCTGGCCCTGGGGCTGGCTGTCGCGGCCGGCGCCGTCCTGGTGCCCGCGCTGCGCGATCTGCGGACGGGCACGGTTGCCCAGGCCCGCCGGGTCGTGGGCCGCGTCCGATCCCCGTGGTGGATGCGGTTCGGCGTGGACTTCATCCTGCTGGTCGCTTCGCTGCTGGTCTTCAGAGCGTCCAGCGGCAACCAGTACGCCCTGGTGCTGGCTCCGGAGGGGGTGCCGAGCATCTCGGTGTCGTACTGGGCATTCTTGGGACCGGCCCTGCTCTGGTTCGGCTCCGCCCTGCTGCTGTGGCGGCTGGCCACCCTGGTCCTGGCCCACGGACGGCGGCCCCTGGCCCGCCTGGCGCGGCCGCTCACCGGGACGCTCGCCGGCACGACAGCGGCAAGCATGTCCCGCCAGCGCCGCCCCCTGGCCCGCTCCATCGTGCTCCTCGCGCTCGCCGTCTCCTTCGCCGCATCGACCGCAACGTTCAACGCCACCTACAAGCAGCAGGCCGAGGTCGACGCGCAGCTCACCAACGGCGCCGATGTCACGGTCACCGAGTCACCCGGCGTCAGCGTCGGCCCGGACGCGGGCCGCTCCCTGAAGGTGGCTGGTGTGCGGCACGTCGAACCCGTCCAGCACCGCTTCGCCTACGTCGGAGCCGACCTGCAGGACCTGTACGGAGTCCAGCCCTCCACCATCACCTCCGCCACCTCCCTGCAGGACGCCTACTTCGCCGGCGGCACCGCCAAGGCCCTCATGGCCAAGCTCGCCGCCCGCCCCGACTCCCTTCTGGTCAGCGAGGAGACCGTCAAGGACTTCCAGCTCTCCCCCGGAGACACCCTCAATCTGCGGCTGCAGGACAGCCGCACGAAGGCCCTGCACACCGTCCCCTTCCACTACGCGGGCATCGTCAAGGAGTTCCCCACCGCACCCAAGGACAGCTTCTTCATCGCCAACGCCGGTTACGTCGCCAAGACCACCGGCAGCAACGCGATCGGCGCGTTCCTGATCAACACCGGCGGCACCCACCAGAAGACCGTCGCCACCCAGCTGCGCCACCGGCTGGCCACCACCGCGACCGTCACCGACGTCACCCGGTCCCGCTCCACGGTCGGCTCCAGCCTCACCTCGGTGGACCTGGCCGGACTCACCCGCATCGAACTGGGCTTCGCGGTCCTGCTGGCCGCCGCGGCAGGTGGCATCGTCCTGGCCCTGGGCCTGGCCGAGCGGCGCCGCACCTTCGCCATCACCACTGTCCTGGGCGCCACCCGGCGCCAGCTGCGGGGACTGGTCCTGAGCGAGGCGGCGGTCATGACGGCCGGCGGCCTGGCCGGCGGCGCCCTCATCGGCTGGGCCCTGTCCGAGATGCTGGTCAAGGTCCTGACCGGCGTCTTCGACCCACCGCCATCCACCATCGCCGTGCCGTGGCCCTACCTCGATCTCACTGTCGCGGCCGCCGTCGTGGCGATCGCCGCCGCGGCCGTGAACGCCGCCCGCCGTTCCTCCCGCCCGGCCGTCGAGGAACTCCGCGAACTGTGACGGCCAACAGATCGGCCGGGGCGGGCACCCTCATACCCCCAGGGGTGCCCGCCCCGGTCTCTTTCCTCCACGAGCCAGGGCGCCGCCTGCCCTCCGGCCCTCCGACGCCTACGCTTCGAAGCATGCGCGCGCCCGAACCCCAGGAGGGGACCCATGTCCTCGTCATCGAAGACGACGACACCATCGGACGACACCTCGACGCCGGGCTGCGCAGCCACGGCTACCACGCGACCTGGTGCCGCACGGCAATGAGCGGGCTGGCCGAAGCCCGCACCACGCCCCAGGACGTTGTGCTGCTCGACCTCGGCCTGCCCGACGGCGACGGCATCGACATCGCCCGCGAGCTGCGCGCCGCATTCCCCGATCTGCTCATCGTCATCCTCACCGCGCGCAGCGACGAGATCGACGTCATCGCCGGCCTGGACGCGGGGGCCGACGACTACCTGGTCAAGCCCTTCACTCTGAGTGTGCTGCTGGCCCGGCTACGCGCGCACCTGCGCCGCCGGCCGACCGCCCCGCCCCAGGAGGAGGGGCCGATCCGCGTCGGTGACCTGACCGTGGACACCGCCGCACGGCGCTGCCTGCTCGCAGCCGACGAGATCGCACTGCGGCCCAAAGAATTCGAACTGCTCGCCGTCCTCGCCGAGCACGCCGGAGCCGCCGTCTCCCGCGAGACCCTGATGGCACAGGTCTGGGACGAGAACTGGTTCGGCCCGACGAAAACACTCGACGTCACGCTGGCCTCACTACGCCGCCGCCTGGGCGAGGCCGCCGCCGCCTGCCGTACTTCGGCCATGCCGCGGATCACGACGCTGCGCGGCCACGGCTACCGACTGGACCCCGCCAGGCCCGGCCCCTGAGACTCAGGTCGGAACCGGGCCTCGGTCCTCCGGGTTCGCCGGCCCCGGATACGGCCCCTTGGGAACGACGAAGCCGACAGCGGGCCGCCCGGGAACGCCCGTGGTAGAGAGGGCTCATGAAGCGCGACGAGCTGATGTGGTTCCTTCGCAGGTACAAGCTCGCCGTCCAGGCGTCCGTGGCGCCGGACGGAGCAGCCCAGGCCGCGGTCGTCGGATACGCGGTCAGCGACGATCTCGAGATCGTGTTCGACACTGTCGAGACGACGCGCAAGTGCCTCAACCTGCACGCCGACCCCCGCATCGCCCTCGTGATCGGCTGGGACGACGCGATCACCGCGCAGATCGAGGGCGTCGCGGACTTCCCCACCGGCTCTGAGCTCGAGCGCATTCAGGCGTGCTACTTCACCGCCTACCCGGACGGCCGGGACCGGCTCGCCTGGCCCGGCATCACGCACGTGCGGGTCCGGCCGACCTGGGTGCGCTACAGCGACTTCACCCAGGACCCGCCGCTGATCGAAGAGCTCACGATCGGGTGACTCCCAGGCCCTCCGCCAGCACCTGGGCCAGATGCCTCGCCCCCCTCCCCTCCAGCTGCTCCAGCTGCGTACGGCACGAGAACCCGTCCGCCAGCAGCTCCACCCCTTCCCCCGCGGCCCGCACCGCCGGCAGCAGCTGGTCCTCCGCACACGCCACCGACACTCCGTAGTGGCCCTTCTCGAAGCCGAAGTTCCCCGCCAGGCCGCAGCAGCCCCCGCTCAACTCCCCCACCAGCCCGGCCCGTTCACGCAGACGGCGCTCCGCCGCGTCCCCCAGCACCGCATGCTGGTGGCAGTGCGTCTGGCCGGCCACCGCCCGGTCCAGGCGCGGCGGGGCCCAGTTGGGCGCGCACTCCTCAAGCGCCTGGGCGAAGGTCCGGACCGATGCCGCCAGGCGCGCCGACCTGGGGTCCTCGGCCAGCAGTTCCGGCAGGTCCGTCTTGAGCGCCGCCGCGCAGCTCGGCTCCAGGACGACCACCGGGACGCCCAGTTCCAGCAGCGGCTCCACCGTGTCCAGGGTGTGGCGCATGACCGTGCGGGCGCGGTCGAGCTGGCCCGTCGAGACGTACGTCAGGCCGCAGCAGACCCGGCCCGGCGGCAGCACGATCCCGATGCCCGCCGCCTCCATGACCTTCACCGCCGCCCGGCCGACGGACGGGGACAGGTGGTCGGTGAAGGTGTCCGGCCACAGCACCGCCGTGCGGTTCTTCGCCAAGATCTCCGCCCTCTCACCCATGTGCTCCCGCAGCCAGCGCCGGAAGGTCTGGGGTGCGAGCGTGGGAAGGGAACGCTCGGGCGCGATGCCGGCCAGCCGTTTGGCGAGCGCCGCCAGAGGGCGGATCCGGGCCGCCGCGTTGGCCGTCCGGGCAAAGGGAGCAGCCGCCCGCAGCCACAGGGGCAGCCGGCCCATCGCGTAGTGCGAGGCGGGCCGCACCCGGCCCGCGTAGTGGTGGTGCAGGAACTCCGCCTTGTACGTGGCCATGTCGACGCCCACCGGGCAGTCGCTGCGGCACCCCTTGCAGGACAGGCACAGGTCGAGCGCGTCGCGCACCTCCGCCGAGCGCCAGCCGTCGCGTACGACCTCCCCCGCCAGCATCTCGTGCAGCAGCCGGGCCCGCCCGCGCGTCGAGTGCTGCTCCTCGCCCGTCGCCCGGAAGGACGGGCACATCACACCGCCGCCCGAACCCGCGTCAGTCGTACGGCATTTGGCTACGCCGACACACCTGCGCACCGCCCCCGCGAAGTCCCCGCCGTCGTGCGGATAGCCGAACGCCACCTCCACCGGCTTCTTCGGCAGGACGGAGAAGCGGAGATTGGAGTCGAGCCGGTCGGGGCGGGCGAGGATCCCCGGGTTCATGCCGCCCGCCGGGTCCCACACGTCCTTGAACCGGCCGAAGAGGGCGACCAGTTCGTCGCCGTACATCTTCGGCAGCAGCTCCGCGCGCGCCTGCCCGTCGCCGTGCTCGCCCGACAGCGAGCCGCCGTGCGCGACGACGAGTTCCGCGACCTCGACGGAGAACGTCCGGAAGCGGGCCACGCCCTCCTCGCTCATCAGGTCGAAGTCGATACGGACGTGGATGCAGCCGTCCCCGAAGTGTCCGTACGGCGTCCCGCTCAGACCGTGCTCGGCGAGCAGCGCCCGGAAGTCCCGCAGGTACGCCCCCAGCCGGGCCGGCGGCACCGCGCAGTCCTCCCACCCCGGCCAGGCCTCGCCGCCTTCGGCGCTCCGCGTCGCCGTCCCCGACGCGTCCTCCCGTACCCGCCACAGCGCCCGCATGCCCGCCGGGTCGTCCACCACCGTGCCGTCCAGCGCGTCCGCCGCCCGGACGATGGCGGCCGCGGCGGCCCGCGCCTGTGCCGCCGTGGCACCGCCCGTCTCCACAAACAGCCAGGCCCCGCCGCGCGGCAGCCCCCGCGCGTCCGGCACCAGGTCGTCGGCCATGCCCTCGACGGTCAGGGGCCTGTGCGCCAGCAGCCCGGGCGCCGCGTCGGCCGCCGCGCTCTCGTCCGGGTAACCAAGGACGGCGAGCGCCCGCGCACGGGGCGCGTCGACCAGGCGTACGGCCGCCTGGGTCACCACCCCCAGCGTGCCCTCACTGCCGCAGAACGCCCGCGCCAGATCGACGCCCTTCTCGGGCAGCAGGGCGTCCAGCGCGTATCCGGAGATACGGCGCGGCAGCCCGTCAGGAAACCCCGTCCGCAGCAGCGCCAGATTCCGGTCGACGAGCTCCCTGAGGCCGGTCGGCGCGCCGCCCTCCCAGCCCTGGCCGAGGCGGAATTGGTCCCCGCCGTACGTCACGACCGACAGGCCGCGGACGTTGTCGGCGGTCGTCCCCCACGCCACCGAGTGTGCGCCGCAGGAGTTGTTGCCGATCATCCCGCCGAGCGTGCAGCGACTGTGTGTCGACGGATCGGGCCCGAACGTCAGCCCGTCCGGCCGCACGGCATCGCGCAGCGTGTCCAGTACGAGGCCAGGCTGCACCACCGCCGTACGGGCGTCCTTGTCCACCTCCACCACCGCGTTCATATGACGGGTGAAGTCCAGCACCACACCGATGCCGGTGGCCTGCCCGGCGATCGACGTACCCCCGCCGCGCGGCACCACCGGCACACCGTGCCGCCTGCACACCTCCAGGGCGGCGGCCACGTCCTCCGCGTCGCGCGGCGTCACGACGCCGACCGGGACGCGTCGGTAGTTGGACGCGTCCATGGTCATCAGGGCCCGGGCGGCCGCGGTGAAGTCCACCTCGCCGCGCAACGCCTTCGCGAGCTCCCGCGCCAGCTCGCCCGCCTCGCGCCGGCCGACCCCGCCTCGCCCCGTCTGTCGCTGTTCACCCATGTGTCCCAGGATGCCCCTGTCACTCACATCACACCGGCAGGAAACGTGCCGCTTGCACCCATTGCGCCGCAGCATCCGCACGAAAGCCCACAAGAACTTCCCAATGTGATCGCCAACTCTCCTATAGTGACGAGGACTTGATCAGGAACAAACGGCTCCAGTTACGCCCTCGCCACCCCGGAAGGCAACACTCGATGACCGGCACCGCCCAGAACCGATGACCCGCGTCACGCGGACGGTTCCCCCGGCGCAGCCCCACCCCGCGCTCGCCGGGACGACCGTCAACGCCCTGAAGATCGTCGTCGTGGGCGGCTTCGGAGTGGGCAAGACGACGATGGTCCGCTCCGTCAGCGAGATACGCACGCTGCACACGGAGGAAGCAGTGAGCCGTGCGGGCAGCACGCTCGACGGCACCAGCCGCGTACGCGCCAAGGGCTCCACCACCGTCGCCTTCGACTTCGGCCGGATCACGATCGACGAGCGCAGCGTCCTGTACCTCTTCGGCGCCCCCGGCCAGGAACGTTTCTGGTTCCTGTGGGACCGCCTCTTCGAAGGCACGCACGGCGCGGTAGTCCTCGTCGACACCCGCTCGCTGCCCGACGCCTGGTACGCACTCGACCGCCTGGAACACCACGGCATGCCCTTCATCGTCGCCGTCAACGACTTCGGCGGCCCCCTGCACAGCGAGGAGCAGATCCGCGAGGCACTGGCGCTGGGGCCGGAGGTGCCGCTGGTGGAGTTCGACGCCCGCGACCACTCCTCCAGCAAG
This sequence comes from Streptomyces sp. NPDC000880, assembly GCF_053599675.1. Lineage (NCBI taxonomy): Bacteria > Bacillati > Actinomycetota > Actinomycetes > Kitasatosporales > Streptomycetaceae > Streptomyces > Streptomyces sp. NPDC000880. The sequence goes on from NZ_JBSFMS010000028.1 coordinate 18,446, forward strand.
TTCGTACTGATCGCGCTGGTAGAGCATCTGCACGCGCTGTCATTGGCCTGGCAAGACCGCAAGGAGGACTGACGCGCAGGTCAGCACCCGGGGGCCGTCTCATCGGCCGGACCGCGTATCCGTCACGCCCCTCGACCGGATACGCTCCGGAATGTGGCTGAGATCCAGATTCCCGCTGACATCAAGCCCGCCGACGGCCGTTTCGGCGCGGGCCCCTCCAAGGTGCGTACGGAGGCGCTGGACGCCCTGGCCGCGACCGGCACATCCCTCCTCGGCACGTCCCACCGCCAGGCCCCGGTCAAGAACCTGGTCGGCGCGGTGCGCGACGGCGTACGCGACCTCTTCCAGCTCCCCGAGGGCTACGAGGTAATCCTGGGCAACGGCGGCTCCACCGCCTTCTGGGACATCGCGACACACGGCCTGATCGACAACAAGTCCCAGCACCTGTCCTTCGGCGAGTTCTCGTCCAAGTTCGCGAAGGCGTCGAAGCTCGCGCCGTGGCTGGCCGAGCCGACGGTCATCGCCTCCGACCCGGGCACGCACCCGGACCCCGAGGCGGAGGCGGGTGTCGACGTCTACGCCTTCACCCACAACGAGACCTCCACGGGCGTCGCGGCCCCCATCAAGCGGGTGCAGGGCGCGGACGAGGGCGCGCTGGTCCTGGTCGACGCGACGTCGGGCGCGGGCGGGCTGCCGGTCGGCATCGCCGAGACGGACGTCTACTACTTCGCCCCGCAGAAGTCCTTCGCCTCGGACGGCGGCCTGTGGATCGGCGTCTTCTCGCCGGCCGCCCTGGAGCGCGCCGCGCGTATCCACGGCTCGGGCCGCCACGTACCGGAGTTCTTCTCGCTGCCGACGGCGATCGACAACTCCCTCAAGAACCAGACGTACAACACCCCGGCGCTGGCCACGCTCTTCCTCCTGAACGAGCAGCTGACCTGGCTGAACAGCCAGGGCGGCCTGGACTGGTCAGTCCGTCGCACGGCGACGTCGGCGCGGAACCTGTACGGATGGGCCGAGGCGTCCAAATACGCGACGCCGTTCGTGCTGGACCCGGCGAAGCGCTCGCAGGTCATCGGCACGATCGACTTCGCGGACGAGATCGACGCGGCGGCGGTGGCGAAGGCGCTGCGCGCGAACGGCATCGTCGACACGGAGCCGTACCGCAAGCTGGGGCGGAACCAGCTGCGGGTGGCGATGTTCCCGGCGATCGACCCGGCGGACGTGCAGGCGCTGACGGCGTGCATCGACTACGTGATCGAGAAGCTCTGAGGGTTACGCCTACGAGTGAGGGGCCCGGCGGCATGACGCTGCTGGGCCCCTCGCCGCGTACGGGGGCGTGCTGGACAACAAGCCTGAGCTGCTGGCCACGGTCAGGAACATCCAGGAGGACTTCGTCCGAGCCTGCTGCGTAATAGCCCGGTGCTCCACGCACACGCGCGAGTGACCGGTCGCGCACCGATCCTGAAGGCTGGAAAGCCGGACGCCTGAAGCGCCGTCCCCTCACCGGCTCAGCCGCTGGAAGGGCACCCCCGTCAGCATCGCCGTCGAGGGCGACCACGCCCACGGCCGGTGTAGCCGACCGCCACGACCGCGCCAGGTCGCCTCAGTCGCGGCGCAGCATCCGCTTCACCCCGAAGACGAGCGCGGTGGCGCCGACCAGGACGATGAGCCCATAGGTAAAGCTGCTCTTGTCGCCGCTGTCGTCGGCGGCCGAACTCCCGCCCTCGGACGGCGACTTGCTTCCCCCGTCCGAGACGGACTCCTTGCCCAGCGGGACCTCCTTCACCTCGCTCTGCTCGCCCTCCGTCCCGAACATCAGCGCCGTGCCGTCAGCGGTGTACGTCACGGACTCGGCCTGCCCCTGAATCGGCGCCGACACCCGGTGGTCGGCCCCGAGTCTGCCGTCCTTCCACTCGTACCCGCGCGCGCTGAAGTACGAGCGCAGCACCAGCTCCTTCCCGTCCGGCGAGAAAGCCCCGTCCGTCACCCACGGCACCTCCCCCATCCGCCGGAAGACATTGGTCCCGGTGGGGCTGAGCGTCGCGGGCCCTTCGTACAGCCCGCCGCCCTCCTCGTTCTTCGACGCGATGTAGACGCGGCCGGTCTTGGGATGGACCATCAGCGCCTCGGCGTTCCGCGCGCCGTCGGCGTACTTCACGGTGTACTGCGTGGCGCGGACGGTCATGTCCTTGAGCGCCTTCGGCTCCGTGAAGCGGTAGATCCAGACGTGGTCCCAGCTGCCATCGAGGTTGTCGCCGATGTCTCCGACGTAGACGTTCCCGTCCGTGCCGACCGAGATCGCCTCCATGTCCCGGGGCTTCCCGACCCCGCTCAGGGTGATCGTCGCGACGGTCTCGCCGGTCTTGGAGTCGACGGCGAAGACGCGCGGCTCGTCCTGGTCGTTGTGCGTCCAGTAGATCCCGGGGTGCACGCGGCTGGCTGCAAGTCCGCTGGACTCCTTTACCCGCGGGTCCTGGATCGTGAACCCGGAGTCGTCGGCGAAGGCGGGGCCGGCGGCGAGAAGCACGACGGCGGCGGCAACGGTGACGTACGGAAGCGAACGCATGCCCCCAGCCTGCCACGACGCGATTTGCCGGCACCGCCGACAGCCCGGCCGCCCCTTTCGCCCGAGCCGCCCCTTTCGCCCGAGCCGCCCCTTTCGCCCGAGCCGCCCGTGTCCAGCCTCACATCGCAGGTGCGCGGCCTGATCGGCCATGATTGCGCCCATGCGTTTCATGTTCGTCGGCGATTCCATGACCATCGGACGCGCCGGCGACTACACCTGGCGCTACCGCATGTGGCAGCACCTGGCCACGTCCTTCGACGCCCCGTACGAGATCGTCGGCCCACGCACCGAGTTGTACGACACCGTCGCCAACGCCCCCGTCTGCACCGCGTACGCGGACCCCGCCTTCCCCGCCGACGCCCGCAGGCACCTCGCCGGCTGGGGCGAGGGCTGGTTGCACATGGCCCCGATCGTCCGGGAGACGGTCGCCGCGGAGCAGGCCGACATACTGCTGGTCTCGCTCGGCCTGATAGACCTCGGCTTCTACACGGACAGCACCCAAACCGCCCTGAACGCCCGCCATTTCATCGCTGAGGCCCGCGCGGCCAACCCGCGCGTCCGGATGGTCCTGCTCCCGGTCATCCCGAACATCCGCGCCCGCACGGACGCGCCCTTCGCGGCAGAGTGCGACCGCTTCAACGAACTGCTCGCGAAGTCGGTCGCGGACTTGGACGAGCCGTCCTCACCTCTGCTGCTGGCGTCACGCCCGGAGTCGTACGCCATCGACACGGACACGTACGACGGGACGCACCCGGGCCCGTCCGGGGAGCACAAACTGGCGGCGGCGTTCGCGGGGGCGATGCACCAGGCGTGGGGGCTGGGCGGGCGGACGGACGGTGTTGGCGCACCGCCGGGGACCACCCCGTTTCACGGAGCGTAATTACGCGACACCGTAAGCACACATCGCCATCTCGTGCAACAACTCCGGCTCTACGAACGGAACTTCGATTGAGGGGCGGGACCGCCAGCCCAGCGGCCACGTCAGGCCGTCGAGCGCGGACACTCCGACGAACGCAGCACTGCGCCCGTCCCGCCCTCACCCTCTCCCCGCCCGCCTGGGCCACCTTCATCGAGGCCGTCGGGTAAGCCAGTCAGGGCCGGGCCACGCGCGTTCGCGTGACGCCGCCCCTTGGGTTCAACGGCTCCCGCCCGGCCGTCAGAACACGAACGGCCCGGGAGACTGCGCGGACGTCGCCGCGCAGTTTGCGGTGATGCCGAAGACCACGACCTCCAGCGACTTCGCCTCCAGGCTGTCGCCCGCGGCGACCGTTCCGTCGAGCGGCCCGGTGGAGACCGCGCCCCCGGCCGGAATCGCCGGGTTGGCGTTGCCGGTGAACGTCGCCGTGTCGGAACCGTTCTTGCTCAGGGTGAGGGTCGACTTGACCGAGTTCACCGAGATGGCAATGGGGGACGTAATGGCCGATGTGGAGACGCTGATGGTCGCGGCCGTCCCGTCCTGGGTGGCCGTGAGCGTCGCCTCGCCGGAGCCGAACGATCCGCAGTCGAAGGAGATGGTGGCCGTCTCCGGCGTCACCGCGTTCGCGATGGGCGACATGGCGAGCGAACCTGCGGCCATCAGGCCTGTGCCCAGTAATGCGCCGATTCCGAGTTTGCCGTGCCTCATGGGTCCCGCCTTCATGTGGGGGTTTACGGGCTGACGTCGCCGACTGCCAATGCGCGGACTCGCGGAATCCTTGGGGTGGGGTGTGGGGTTGCCCGGCGCTCGATTCCCGCGCCGGCCTTTGTGGGCCTGATGGGTAGTCAGTGACAACTGCATTGAGGCACGGGCTCCTCGAGACAGCAAGTCCGATCCTGGTGATTGTTGGCATGCACCGGCCAGATCCGGCCGCGATTTGACAGACCCAGGCGGGTGGAGGTCTCCAACGCGCACCGGCGAAACCACCCGTTTGCCTCCCAAGAAGCGCTGCTACCGGGTGATCTCATATGAGTGCTGAGCCGGACCGGGTGGCGAGCCTGGTCCATGTCCTTGCCCAAGGACGGCCGCATCCTCACCTGCCTTCGTGGATTTCCGCGGCCGTTCGCCCCCCATGTCGCCCTCGAACCGTTCGGCGGACGCACCCGCGAAGCACAACGCTGCGTCCGTACGCCCGGGTTCGCGACGACACCGAGTAAGCGGAAGGCAAAGTGCATGGCAAACAATGGTGCCCCTACCACCGATCACCGCAGACCGCTACTTCAACGACTGACGACGACGATCGCGTTCGTTCTCGGGCTGGTCCTGCTCAGTTCGGCCGCGCTCCTGGCGATGGCGACCAGCGCACGCGCAGCTACCGCACCGGACCTGGGAGCCGCCGAGAGCTTTGCGGTGCTGGCCGGCACGGAGGTCACCAACGGCGGTCCCACCTACATTTACGGGGATGTGGGCGTCAGCCCGGGAAGCGCGGTCATTGGCTTCCCGCCCGGAATCGTGAACGGCTCGATTTACACGGAAGCCGCCGCGGCCCAGCCGAAGCTCGACCTGGAGGACGCGTACGACAACGCCGCGGGGCAAACCCCGTTCGTTCTCGTGGCAGCAGACATCGGTGGCGAGACCCTGACCCCGGGCACCTACAGAGCCGAGAGTGCGCTCCAAGTCACCGGGACGCTTACGCTCGACGCCCAAGGTGATCCCAACGCGGTCTTCATCTTCCAGGTCCCAGAATCGCTGAACATGCCTGTCAACAGCACCATCGCGCTCATCAACGGCGCTCAGCCGTGCAACGTCTTCTGGCAGGTCGGCGTCACGGCGACCCTGATGACAAACACATCCTTCCAGGGCACGATCATGGCGCTGACCTCGATCACGGTGGGCACCAACGCCAGGGTCGAGGGCCGGCTACTCGCACGGAACGCCGAGGTGACGCTCCTGAGCGACGTGATCCTCCGACCTACCTGCGTCCTCGGGGCGCCCGGCCCCGAAGGGCCCCAAGGCCCCGCTGGCCCCGCAGGCCCCGCAGGCCCCGCAGGCCCTGAAGGCCCTGAAGGCCCTGAAGGCCCCGCTGGCGCCGAAGGCCCCGAAGGTCCCGAAGGTCCCGAAGGCCCAGCCGGCCCCAGCGGCGCGCCTGGAGAACCCGGGGAGCCCGGGGAGCCGGGAGAACCCGGGGAGCCGGGAGAACCTGGAGGACCCGACGAACCCGGAGGGCCGGGAGGACCCGACGAACCCGGGCGACCCGACGAACCCGGAGGCGGGCACGGAAACGGCCATCCGCACGACGGTCCTTCCGAACCAGGCAAACCGCATGAAAGCGGATCTCACAAGCCGACACGTCCCCACGACTCGAAGCGTCCCGACCATCTGGCGGACACCGGCTCAGAGGACCTGTACGCCTCAGTGGCGGGTGCGGGGGCAGCGCTGCTCATCGTGGTCGGCCTGGTCATGCTCCGTATCAGGAAACGCGGGGCCGGCGCCCGATCAGACAGTTGCGACGGGTAGCAAGGCAGTTCAAGCAACCGATCGGTAGCGCACATCGCTACTGTCCGCCCCCGTCCACGGACAAGTTTGCCCGTGGACGGGGGCGCTGTCGTGCGAATTCCTCCGCGACTGACCTCGTCCGCCTTGCCTCGAGCGCGCTCGAAGGCGTTGGCTTGGTAGCCATGGAGTACACGCAGCTCGGACGCACCGGACTCAAGGTCAGTCGACTCGTCCTCGGGACGATGAACTTCGGGCCTCTCACCGAAGAGGCCGACAGCCACACCATCATGGACGCCGCGCTCGGCGCGGGGATCAACTTCTTCGACACCGCCAATGTCTACGGCTGGGGCGAGGACAAGGGCCGCACCGAGGAGATCATCGGTAGCTGGTTCGCCAAGGGCGGCGAACGGCGCGACAAGGTCGTGCTCGCCACCAAGGTGTACGGGAACATGGCCGCCGACGGCGACGCCTGGCCCAACCACGACAAGTTGTCCGCCCTGAACATCCGCCGCGCCGTCGACGCCAGCCTCAAGCGGCTGGGGACCGACTACATCGACCTCTACCAGTTCCACCACATCGACCGGGACACGCCCGTCGAGGAGATCTGGCAGGCGATCGACGTCCTCATCCAGCAGGGCAAGATCCTTTACGCGGGCTCCAGCAACTTCCCCGGCTGGAAGATCGCGCAGACCAATGAGACCGCCCGCCGCCTCGGCTCGTTCGGCCTGGTCAGCGAGCAGTGCCTGTACAACCTCGCGGAGCGCCGCGCCGAGATGGAGGTCATCCCGGCCGCGCAGGAGTACGGCCTCGGCGTGATCCCGTGGTCGCCGCTGCAGGGCGGGCTGCTCGGCGGAGTCATCAAGAAGGAGACCGCAGGCGGACGGCGTGCCTCCGGGCGAGCCGCGGAAGCCCTCGCCGACGCCGATACCCGTGCGCAGATCCAGGCGTACGAGGACCTGCTCGACAAGCACGGCCTGGAGCCGGGCGAGGCCGCGCTGGCCTGGCTGCTCACCCGGCCGGGGGTCACCGGACCCATCGTCGGGCCGCGTACGGCGGACCAGCTCGCCTCCGCGCTGCGCGCCGTGGAGCTGAAGCTGAGCGACGAGGTGCTGTCCGCGCTGGACGAGATCTTCCCGGGCCCGGGGCCGTCGCCGGAGGCCTTCGCCTGGTAGGACGCCTACAGGCGCCGGAGGCCTTCGCCTGCTGGGGCGCCGACAGGCCCGAGACGCGGCCGTGGGGCGGTCAGGATTACTGACCGACCACGGCCGCCACGGCGATGATCGCGAACATCAGCACAAGCACGCCGGCCATGATCTGGTTTCTGGTTTTGGGGTTCACGCACCGAGGTTAACTCGCCCGTTCGAGTGGCCAGGACCCGACCGTCTCGTACCGCGGCTGCTCGCCCCGTACCCCGCTCACCGGAAGATTGCTGCGTACGAGCGCGAGCTCGGCCACCTCCCAGGGCGTGCCCTCGAAGGTGTCGAGCTCCTCGACGTACGGGCGCAGATCCGCGTCGTCGCGGCTGCGGGCGATCGTGAGATGCGGGTGGTAGCGGCGGTGCTCCTCCATGCTGATGCCGGACCGCCGGGCCGCCGCGTCCGCGCGTTCCGCGAGCAGGCGCATCTCATCGAGGTCGCCGGCCACGCCCGCCCACAGCGCCCGCCGGCCGAACCGTCCGCCGCGGTGGAGGCGCAGCGGGAAGCGCGCGGTCCTGTGGGCGGCCCGCCCGAGCCTCTCGTGCAGCTCGGGGAGCAGGCCGTCGTCGACCTCGCCCATGAAGGCGAGCGTGAAGTGCCAGCCGTCCCGGCCGGTCCAGCGCAGGCCGTCCGCGCCGGGCAGGGTCCTCAACCGGTCGACGGCGAGGCCGAGTTCACCTGCGGCCGGGGCCGGTGGCAGTACGGCAGCGAAGAGTCTCATTGTCCGAGTCTGGCCCAAACGGGGGCGTTACGGGACGGGTGAGCCCATGCCCTACGGCCCGTATGACCCGAACCGTACGAACCGCGCGGCCCGCGTCGTACGGACCGCGGGACCCGGAGCCCTACAGACCCGCGGGGCCCCGACCCCGTACAGACCCGCGCGGCCCGCACCGTACAGACCAGCGCACCTCGCCCCACGGGGTGACCCGCTCACGCCGCCGTCGCCAGCTCCTCCCTCGGGACGAACTCCACATGCCTGCGTCCCCGCCGCAGATCTATTTTCAGGCGCAGCCCGCCCACACGGGCGAGCATCACGCCGACTCCGATCGCCGCGACCAGCGCCACCGTGCCGCCCGCCGCGAAGCCGATCCGCGGTCCGTACGTGTCGGTGATCCAGCCGACGAGGGGCGCGCCCAGTGGCGTACCACCCACGAAGACCATCATGAACAGGCTCATCACGCGGCCCCGCATGGCCGGTTCCGTCGCCATCTGAATGCTGGAGTTGGCCGTGACGTTGACCGTCAGGCCGAACATCCCGATCGGCACCAACAGCACCGCGAAGATCCAGAACTGCGGCGCGAACGCGGTCACGACCTCCAGAGCTCCGAACAGCACCGCCGCGCCCACCAGCACCCGCAGTCGCGAGGTGCGGCGCCGGGCTGCGAGCAGGGCGCCCGCCAGGGAGCCGGCCGCCATCAGGGTGTTGAGCAGGCCATACGTACTCGCGCCGGAGTGGTAGACGTCGTCCACGAAGGCTGAGAGCCAGATCGGGAAGTTGAAGCCGAAGGTGCCGATGAAGCCGACGAGGACGATCGGCCAGATCAGCTCGGGCCGGCCCGCGACGTACCTCAGCCCTTCCCGCAACTGCCCCTTGGAGCGCGACACGCGCTCGACCTTGTGCAGCTCGCTGTTGCGCATCAGCAGCAGGCCCGCGATGGGCGCGAGGAAGGAGAGACCATTCAGCAGGAAGGCATAACCGCTGCCTACGGCCGTGATCAGCACACCGGCGACGGCCGGGCCGACCAGCCGCGCCGACTGGAAGTTGGCGGAGTTGAGGCTGACCGCGTTGGCCAGCTGCTCAGGACCGACCATCTCGGCGACGAACGACTGGCGCGCCGGGTTGTCGACGACGGTGACGAGGCCGAGCAGAAAAGCCGTGAGGTAGACGTGCCACACCTGGACATGGCCGCTGAGCGTGAGCACGGCGAGCACCAGGCCGGTGAGGCCCATCGCGACCTGGGTGGCCAGCAGCAGCGGCCGCTTGGGCATGCGGTCCGCGAGCACGCCGCCGTACAGGCCGAACAGAAGCATGGGCAGGAACTGCAGCGCGATGGTGATGCCGACGGCGGACGCGGATCCGGTCAGCGTCAGTACCAGCCAGTCCTGGGCGATGCGCTGCATCCAGGTGCCGGTGTTCGAGACCACTTGCCCGGTGGCGAAGAGCCGGTAGTTGCGGATCTTCAGCGAGCTGAACATTGTCGTAGGGGCGGGTAGGGGTGCGGAGTCTGCTCCGGGTCCCGTACTCAAAAGGGGTCGCCTCCTCAAAGGTGCTTGGTTACAGGTGTGCGAGCTTCTCCAGTACGGGGGCGGCAGCGCACAGCTTCGCCCATTCGTCCTCGTCCAGACCCTCTGCGAGCGAGGCCAGCCAGGCGTTCCGCTTGCGGCGGCTCTCCTCGAGCATGGCTTCCGCCCGCTCGGTCGGGCTGACCACCTTCTGTCGGCGGTCATCGGGGTGCGGCTCGAGCCGGACCAGTCCCTTGGCCTCGAGCAACGCCACTATCCGTGTCATGGACGGCGGCTGGACATGCTCCTTGCGGGCCAGCTCGCCAGGTGTGGCGGAGCCGCAAAGGGCGAGGGTGCCGAGCACCGACATCTCGGTGGGGCTCAGCGATTCGTCGACGCGCTGATGCTTGAGGCGTCGGCCCAGCCGCATCACGGCCGAGCGGAGAGCGTTCACGGCGGCGACGTCGGCGTCGCTACCAGGGGACAGGTCAGGCATGTTCGTTAGCATAACTCATTACCCTGTCTAAAGACCAGTTGTTATCCGCAGGCTCGCCAGAGACAGCCGCGTCACCCATATGAGTGAGACAGATCCAGAAAGTGACGCACCGGCCACGGCGGTACGGCAACCCTGGCCGACATGGGAACAACAGTGCTCAGTCTCCGGATAGACGGTGAGCTGCTCGACCGTCTCAGGCGCCATGCAGCCAGACGCGGAATGAGCGTCCAGGACTATGTGGTCCGGACGCTCATCCGTGATGACTTCGACGAACGCTTCAAGGCGGCGGTCGACGAGACAGAGAAGTTCTACGGGTGTACGTGAAGCGCCCTTACGTAAGGCCCAGGGCCGGCATCGCGTAGTAGAAGACGAACACCGCGGACACCACGTACATGGCGACGGGCACCTCGCGGCCCCTCCCGGCCGCTGGCCGCAGCACGCTGAAGGCGATGAAGCCGATGCCGATGCCGTTGGTGATGGAGTACGTGAACGGCATCATGACCATCGCCAGGAACGCCGGGACGGCGACGGTGTAGTCGCTCCAGTCGATGTCCCGGACCGACCCCGCCAGGATCAGGAAGCCCACCGCCACCAGCGCGGGCGTCGCCGCCTGGGACGGGACCATCGTGGCGAGCGGCGTGAGAAACAGCGCCACCGAGAACAGCGCACCCGTGACGACGGACGCGAGGCCGGTACGGGCTCCCTCGCCGACGCCGGCCGTGGACTCCACGAAGCAAGTCGCCGCGGATGACGAGGTCGCGCCGCCCGAGGCGACCGCGATGCCATCAACGAACAGCACTTTGTTGATGCCGGGGAAGTTGCCGTCCTTGTCCATCAGCCTGGCCTCGTCGCCGACGCCGAGGATCGTGCCCATCGCGTCGAAGAAGCAGGACAGCAGCACAGTGAAAACGAACAGCACGCCCGTCAGATAGCCGACCTTCTCGAAGCCGCCGAACAGGCTGACCTCGCCCACCAGACCGAAGTCGGGTGACGCGACCGGATTGCCGGGCCACTTCGGCGTGGTCAGGCCCCAGGAGGGGACGGTGGCCACTGCGTTGATGACCATCGCGACGATCGTCATCACGACGATCGAGATGAGAATCGCGCCCGGCACCTTACGGATGATCAGCGCGAGCGTGAGCAGCGCACCGAGTGCGAAGACGAGGACCGGCCAGCCGTCGAGGTGGCCGCCCGTGCCCAGCTGGAGCGGGACCGTGGTCCTCGCGACGTCCGGGATACGTGAGACGAAGCCCGAGTCCACCAGGCCGATCAGCATGATGAAGAGGCCGATGCCGATCGCGATGCCCTTGCGCAGGCTGCGCGGCACGGCGTTCATCACGCGCTCGCGCAGACCGGTGGCGACCAGCAGCATCACGACGAAGCCGGCGAGTACGACCATGCCCATCGCGTCCGGCCAGGACATCCGGGGCGCGAGCTGGAGGGCGACGACGGTGTTCACGCCGAGTCCGGCCGCGAGAGCGATCGGGACATTGCCGATGACGCCCATGAGCAGCGTGGAGAAGGCCGCGGTGAGCACTGTGGCGGTGACCAGCTGGCCGGCGTCGAGCTGGTGCCCGTAGATGTCCTTCGCGCTGCCGAGGACGATCGGGTTCAGCACGATGATGTAGGCCATCGCGAAGAAGGTGGCAAATCCGCCCCGTACCTCGCGCGCGATCGTGGAGCCGCGCTCCGAGATCTTGAAGAAGCGGTCCAGGCTGTTCTGCGGCTGCTGACCGGGAGTCGGCGGCTGCGGGGCGCCGACCGGGGCTGTGGCCATGGGGGACATGCGGAACCTCAGTAATGCGGGGGGTTGACTTTGGTTGTCTGCACGATTAATTCAGGCCAACGGCAAACCGTTTCAGTATGAATAGCCAAAGCGGAGATCGCTATCTCCGCGCGTAGACCCCTGGGACGACCGGCCCCCGAACGGCTGGTCGGGGGCCGCCCTACACTGTGCGCATGGCGAAGTGGACCCCCAAGCACGAGGCACCCGAACCCCTGGAGGGGCCGGTCGTCGCCACCGTCGTCAGCGGCACGATCCTCTGGTTCGTCCTCTTCCTCGTGCAGATCCCCTTCTACAGCTGGTTCGACGACCGCGACCTCATGTGGTGGGTGTGGACATGCCTGGCCGGCGCCGGTCTCGGGTTGATCGGCATCTGGTACGTACGCGGGCGTGAGGCCGCGATCAAGGGCGGTCAGGCCGTCGGGGCAGCGGATGACGGTGCGGCCGCCGCAACCGACGAAGGCAAGTGACCCGTACGGCCCCTGTAATGCCAGAGGACCATTCGCGTCCTACTGGGGTCTGATCTTCGGCGCACTCGGCGGGTGAACCGGTCCGTGCGGCCGTACCGTCGAAACCATGACGCAGCGGGCGAGGATCGACACGGACGGCTCCGAGCCGGGCCAACCCGCCATAGACGCGGGAGCCGAACTCGACCCTGTGCACCCGATGAAGCCACCCCCGTCAGCGATCGTGCCGCGCCCTTCCGGGCTGACGACCGCGGAGGTCGCCGAGCGGGTCGCGCGGGGCGAGGTCAACGACGTACCCGTCCGCTCCTCACGCTCCACCGCCGACATCATCCGCGGCAATGTGTTCACCCGCTTCAACGCCATCATCGGCGTGCTGTGGGTGATCATGTTCTTCGTCGCGCCGATCCAGGACAGCCTCTTCGGCTTTGTGATCATCGCCAACACCGGCATCGGCATCATCCAGGAGCTGCGGGCCAAGAAGACGCTGGACGGGCTCGCGGTCATCGGCGAGGCCAAACCGACGGTGCGACGCGACGGCGTGGCCGCGGAAGTCTCCACCTCCGAGATCGTCCTCGGCGATCTCGTCGAACTCGGACCCGGCGACAAGGTCGTCGTGGACGGCGAGGTGGCGGAGGCGGACAGCCTGGAGATCGACGAGTCGCTGCTGACGGGTGAAGCCGACCCGGTCGTCAAGCAGCCGGGCGAGAAGGTGATGTCGGGGAGCTTCGTGGTCGCGGGCGGCGGGGCGTTCATGGCGACGAGGGTGGGGCGCGAGGCGTACGCGGCGCAGCTCGCGGAGGAGGCGTCCCGGTTCACGCTCGTCCACTCCGAGCTGCGCAGCGGTATCTCGACGATCCTCAAGTACGTGACCTGGATGATGATCCCGACCGCGATCGGGCTCGTCATCAGCCAGCTGGTCGTCAAGAACAACAACTTCAAGGAATCGGTGGCCAGGACAGTCGGCGGCATCGTGCCGATGATCCCCGAAGGGCTTGTCCTGCTGACGTCGGTCGCCTTCGCGATCGGCGTCATCCGGCTCGGCCGCAAGCAGTGCCTGGTGCAGGAACTGCCCGCGATCGAGGGGCTCGCGCGGATCGACGTCGTATGCCTCGACAAGACGGGCACGCTGACCGAAGGCGGCATGGACGTCACCGAGCTGCGGCCGCTGGGCGGCTCGGACGAGACGTACATACGCAAGGTCCTGGGCGCGCTCGGCGAGTCCGACCCCCGGCCCAACGCGTCCCTCCAGGCGATCATCAACGCGTATCCGGACAGCGAGGACTGGCGCTGCACCGAGTCGCTGCCCTTCTCGTCGGCGCGCAAGTACAGCGGCGCCAGCTTCAGCGAGGGCAACGGCGAGAACTCCACATGGCTGCTGGGCGCGCCCGATGTGCTGCTGCCGGCGGGCGATCCGGCCCTGGCCGAGACCGAGCAGCTCAACGAACAGGGCCTGCGGGTGCTGCTGCTCGCCCGGGCGGCGGGCGAGCTGGACGCGCCGGCCGTCGCGGCCGGGGCCAAGCCGACGGCGCTGGTCGTGCTCGAGCAGCGGCTGCGGCCGGACGCCTCCGACACGCTGCGGTACTTCGCCGACCAGGACGTCGCGCCGAAGGTCATCTCCGGCGACAACGCGGTGTCGGTGAGCGCGGTGGCCACAAAGCTCGGTCTGCCGGGCGCGCAGAACACCGTGGACGCGCGCGGGCTCCCCACAGAGCGGGAAGCGATGGCCGCAGCCCTGGACTCCAACTCGGTCTTCGGCCGGGTCACCCCGCAACAGAAGCGCGACATGGTGGGCGCGCTGCAGTCCCACGGCCACACCGTCGCGATGACGGGCGACGGCGTCAACGACGTCCTGGCCCTGAAAGACGCGGACATCGGCGTATCGATGGGCTCGGGCTCGGAGGCGACGCGCGCCGTGGCCCAGATCGTGCTGCTCAACAACAGCTTCGCGACGCTGCCTTCGGTGGTGGCGGAGGGGCGCCGGGTCATCGGCAACATCACCCGGGTCGCCACGCTCTTCCTGACCAAGACGGTGTACTCCGTGCTGCTGGCGATCCTGGTGGTGTGCAGCCAGGTCGAATACCCCTTCCTGCCACGGCACTTGACGCTGCTGTCGACGCTGACCATCGGCGTACCGGCGTTCTTCCTGGCGCTGGCCCCGAACAAGGAGCGCGCCAAGCCGCACTTCGTACGCAGGGTGATGCGGTACTCGATCCCGGCGGGCGTGATCGCGGCGGTGGCCACCTTCGCCACGTATCTGCTGGCCCGCTCGCACTACAGCGGCCCGGGCGCGCTGGACGCGGAAACGAGCGCGGCGACGCTGACACTGTTCCTGGTCTCGATGTGGGTCCTGGCGATCGTCGCCCGCCCGTACACGTGGTGGCGGGTGTGCCTGGTGGCGGCGATGGGGGCCTGCTTCCTGATCGTGCTGATCGTGCCGTGGCTGCAGGACTTCTTCGCGCTGAAGCTGGTGGGGACGACGATGCCGTGGGGGGCCGTGGGGATTGCGGCGGTGGGGGCGGTGTTGCTGGAGGTGGCGTGGCGGGTGGTGGACCGGCGGTTCGCTGCGTAGGCGGGTTGTGCTTACTGCACAGCGCCGCCGGAATCGCACGGCCGCAGAGCGCCTACGACTCCGCCTCCGCTTCTACCTGCGGTGATCGCTGTCACCAATCCATGGGCGGAACCTCTAGGCCAGTTAGCAAGGCTTTGATACTTTTGTCGACAATGTCGAATTCATACTGACCACAGGGCGGACTATGAGGGCACGAGCGGCGTCTCGATCCAGGACACCGGACGCAAGGCCGGGGCTGACGCTCCGTACAGTCATGGCCAACGGTGTGGTCGCATTGCTGCTCGGGCTCACTTTTGGTGCGCTGCTCTGGGCGATAGACGATGTGCGGTCGTCGACGGAAGCGCGCAAACACATCCGCTCGTCGCTCGTCCAGGCGGGCGCCCTGGAGAAAACACTCCTGGACATCGAGACCGGCCAGCGCGGTTATGTCATCACCCGGCAGGCACAGTTCCTGCAACCGTGGACAGCGGGACTCGCCGCCTTCCCCGGACAGGCCCGGGAGCTCGTAAGGCTCTCCGATGCACCAGGGCAGCGCAGTACCGCGCAGAGGATCTCCCGGGACGGCGAGTCGTTCATCGACGACTACTCCGCCCCGCTGGTCGACGCGGTGCGCCGAGGGGATCCGTCCGCGTCGAGCATGGCTACGACGAACGACGGGCGGCAGCGTGTGAACGCGCTGAGGAACCAGTTCGACGAATACGACCGGGTGTCCCGCGTCACACTCATGGCGCGCGAGGACGCGGCCGCGCACAATATCCGGCGTGCGGTTGCCGGAGCCGTGGCCGGGCTCGCGGGGTCGGTTCTCCTCATGGCCGCCTTCACCTGGTATCAGGCGTGGGCGATCGTGCGGCACGTGCGCAAGGCGGCCGCCGTGGCCGCCCGGCTGGCGAGCGGCGATCTGTCTGCGCGCATGCCAGAAACGGGCATGGGTGAGATCGGCGTCCTGGAAGCCGCCTTCAACACCATGGGGAGTTCGCTGGAGGAGAGCCACGGACGCACCGAGGTGGCCCGCGCACGGCTCAAGCTGCTGTACGACGTCAGCGTGGCCGTGGGAACCACCCTGGACGTGGAACAAACCGTGCGAGAACTGTCCCGGGTGGCCGTGGCCCGGTTCGCCGACTACGTCACCGTCGACCTCGCGGGTGCGGTCCTGCTCGGCGAGGAACCCTCGCCGGACGACCGCATGGGGCTGCGCCGTCTGGCCGTCGGCGGCATCAGCGACGACGCCCCGCTGTATCCGCCCGGCACGGTGTTCACTCCGGACCCGGCCCCACCCTCCGCCCATAGCCCGACCAGCGGGCGAGGGATGGCCAAACCCGACCTGCCCGCCGACCACGCCTGGCGTGCCCAGGATCCGGACCAGGCCGAGAAGCTGCTCGAATTCGGCATGCACTCGCTCATCACGGTCCCGCTGGTGGCACGGGACGTGCAGATAGGCGTGGTCGAGTTCTGGCGCTCGGAGTGGGCCGTGCCGTTCGAGGCCGACGAGCTGTTGTACGCGGAGGAACTGGTCGCCAGGGGCGCCGTCGCCATCGACAACGCGCGCTGCTACACCCACGAACGCTCCACGGCCCTTGCCCTGCAACGGAGCCTCCTGCCGCAGCAGCTGCCCAGGCAGGAAGCCCTGGACGTGGCCTCGCGCTACCTGCCGGCGGGTTCCTCCGCGGGCGTGGGGGGCGACTGGTTCGACGTGATCCCGCTGTCCGGCAGCCGGGTCGCGCTGGTCGTCGGGGATGTCGTCGGCCACGGCATCCACGCCGCAGCCACCATGGGCCGACTGCGGACCGCGGTCCGCACTCTCGCCGCTGTCGACCTGCCGCCCGACGAGCTGCTCACCCACCTCGACGACCTCGTCATCCACCTCACCAGTGAGGAACAGACCGGAGTCGCCGACGGCGACCAGGCGGCCGCCGGTGAACTCGGTGGGGCCTGCCTCTACGGTGGGACCTGCCTGTACGCGGTATACGACCCGATCTCGCGGCGCTGCGTCATGGCCTCCGCCGGCCATCCGATGCCCTTCATCGTCGCGCCCGACCGCTCCGTCGAACTGGTCCGGGGGGCCACCGGGCCGCCGCTCGGAGTCGGCGGTCTGCCATTCGAGTCCGTCGAGCTGGAAATGGCTGCGGACAGCGTGCTTGCCCTCTACACCGACGGTCTGATCGAGTCCCGCGATCATGACATCGCTGCGGGCCTCGATCTGCTGGGCCGGGCCCTCTCCCTGCCCGCGGCGACGCTGGAGGCCAGCTGCGACACCGTGATCAACACACTGCTCGCTGACCCCGAGCGCCCCGCCGACGATGTCGCCCTGGTCCTGGCCCGCTTCCCAGCACTCTCCACCGACCAGGTCGCCACCTGGGACATCCCCGCCGCCGCCCAGGTGGTGAAAGCCAGGGAGCCGGCCACCGGTCGGCTCGGAGCGCGGGGGCTCTAGTCAGGCGCAGTTCATCATTGAGCTGGTGGTCAGCGAGCTGATCCGCCGGAGTCGTGCTCACTGCCGACCAGTGCGGCCCGGCGCCGCGTGGCGGTCACCGTCACGCAGCGCCGGGCCGACCGGGTTCAGACCTTGCCGGTGATCCGGTCGATCTCCGCCACCTCCTCGGCGGTCAGCGCCCACGAACCCGCGGCGGCGTTCGCCTTGACCTGCTCGACGCTGGTGGCCCCGGCGATCACGGAGCCGACGGCCGGTCGGGCGATCAGCCCGGCAAAGGCGACGTCGAGCAGAGAGCGTCCGCGCTGCTCGGCGAACGAGGTCAGGGCCTCGATCACGTCCCAGGGGGCGTCCTCCACCTTCTGGAACCGCTGGAAACGCGGGTCGTTCAGGCGACTGCCGGCCGGTGCCTCCGCGCCGCGGCTGTACTTGCCGGTCAGCAGGCCGTTCTCCAGCGGGAAGTACGGCAGAACGCCCAGGCCGTAGTGCTCGGCTGCGGGGATCAGCTCGTCCTCGGCCTTGCGGGTCAGCAGGCTGTAGTGGTTCTGCGCCGAGACGTACGGGGTGAGGCCTTGCTCGCGCGCGGTGTGCACCGACTCGGCGACCTGCCACCCGGTCAGGTTGCAGCAGCCGATGTAGCGGACCTTGCCCTCTCGGACCAGGTCGTCCAAGGTGGCGAGGATCTCCTCGACCGGGGTGCCCGCGTCACGCCAGTGCAACTGGTACAGGTCGATCCACTCGGTACCGAGCCGGCGCAGCGACGCCTCCACGGCCGTGCGGATGTAGCGGCGGGAGTTGCGCCGCCCCCAGTCCGGGCCGAGCGCCCCAGCCATGTCGCCGCCGAACTTCGTGGCGACGACCGCCTCCTCGCGGCGTCCGCGCAGGGCCTTGCCGAGCAGTTCCTCGGAAGCACCCTTGGGGCTTCCATAAGTGTCCGCAGTGTCGAAGAAGTTGATGCCCGCGTCCAGCGCCGCGCCCACAACCTCCCCCGTGGTGGCCTCATCGATGCGGAATCCGAAGTTGTTGCAGCCCAGGCCCACCGCCGAGACGACGAGACCGGAGTTGCCGAGCTGGTTATATTGCATTTCCGTCACGGCCCGATGCTAACTCCGGCACCTGTGCTGTCGGCGGGCCCGGTCGGGACCACGCGATCTGATCCCGCTTCCGGGTACCCAGGCCCGGAAGCGGTAAGACAAGAGGTTCTAGACCAGCTGTGAGCGCGCGCCAGCCCACTTGACCTCCGCACCGGCGCCTTCGCCGCCCGTGCTCTCGGCCTGGGCGCGAAGTGCGGACTCGATGACAGCCCTGTACGACGGGATCACCGCGGCGAAGAGTCCGCCCCACTCGAGAGCGTCCTCGCGGGCCCAGGTCCGCTGCCACTCGGAGATCACGGCCGCGACATCCACGACGATGACGCCGGCCCGGGACAGCCGCTCGATGGACACGCGCTGGGCGACATCGGAGTAGGTCCCCGACGCGTCGATGACCGCGTACACGGTGTATCCCTCAGCGAGCGCAGCCAGCGCCGGCTCCACCACGCAGATGCTGGTCATGATGCCGCCGATCACCAGCGTCCGCCGACCGGTGGCCGCCACGGCGTTGCGGAAGCCATCGACGTCCCAGGCGTTGATCTGGCCCTGCCGCTGCACATACACGGAATGCGGCGCGTTCTCGAAGATCTCCGGCACCAGCGGGCCGTTCGGGCCCTCGGGTACGGAGGCGGTCGCGATGACCGGCACCCCGGCCAGCGAGGCGGCCTTGCTGATGGCCGCGACGTTGGTGCGCAGTTCGTTGACGGACAGGTCCTTGACGACCTGCAGCAGGCCGCTCTGGTGGTCGACCATGAGCAGCGCGCTGTCAGCGGCGTCGATCAGACCGTTGTTCTTGGACATGAGGCTCTCCCTTTTCGTGCCGGGCAACGGAGTCGCTGCCCTGGCATGGAGGTAGAGCGCCGGAAACCGTCCGCCACTTCCCCCGCCGGAGCGATCGATTACGAACGGTGTCATCATCCTCAGAGATGAATGGAGGAGGTCAGTCATGGATCTGAGGCAGCTCGAGTTCGCCGTCGCCGTCGCCGACCACGGCGGCTTCACCGCGGCGGCTCGTCAGCTGCACGTCGTGCAGTCGGCGGTGTCCAGCACGGTGCGGGCCCTCGAACGCGAACTCGGCGCGGTGCTCTTCGAGCGGAATACCCGGTACGTCCGTCTCACCGCTGCCGGTCAGGCGTTCCTGCCGGCAGCACGCGAGGCGCTGGAAGCGGCCCGGCAGGTAAGAACCGCGGTGGCCGAAGCATCGGGGACGCTGCACGGGACCGTGACCGTCGGCATGATGCAGGGAGTCTCGCCGGGGCTGCACCGCGCGCTCGCCCAGATGGCAGAAAGGCATCCCCAGGTCACCGTCAGACTCCGCCAGGCATCTCCCGACGCCCTCCAGGAGTGTGTACGCGACGGGAACCTCGACTTGGCCGTGGTGACGCCCAGCGAACACCAGGCGAGTTGTCTCGTGGCGCGGCAGTTGTGGGAAGAGCCCATGGTGCTCGTCATCAACCCTGCCGACGCGCTCGCCGGCCACAGCCCCGTAACCCTGGACGCCACCGAAGGACGCGCATTCGTAGACTTCTCCGAAGACTGGGCCGTGCGCCACGAGGTCGACCTTGCCTATCGCGCCGCGAAGGCCAAGCGCAACAGCCGGTTCGAGGTCAACGATCTGATCGCCGCCGTCGACCTGGTGGAACAGAACCTGGGCATCAGCATCATGCCGGCCTCGTTCGCGGCCCGTTTTCCGCAGCTCCTCACCCGCTCCATCGCACGCGACGCGCCGAAGTGGAGAGTCATGGTCGTGCACCGCCAGGACGGCGACGGAAGCCCGGCGGTCAAGGCCCTGCTGGACCTGATTCGCTGAGAACCTGTGGTCTTAAGAAGGCGTTGTCCTACCGATCCAACGTGTGTGTCTGATCCGGCTTCTCAGACCCCGAAGCCATCGCCACCTCCGCCCATACGGTCTTGCCTACGGGGACACGGGGCGTCGCACCCCAGCGGCTGGCCAAGACGTCCACGAGGAGCAGACCGCGGCCTGACTCGTCGTCGGGAGAAGGCATCGACGCACTGGTCGGGGGCCGCTCCGAGGCGGCGTCCGAAACCTCGATACGGATCAGACACCGCCGCGCATCGAAGCTCAGGCAGAGGTGGAAGTCGCGCCCGGGGACCCGCCCGTGGCGCACGGCGTTGGTGGCGAGCTCCGCCACCAGCAGGGCGACGGTGCAGGAGATGTCCGATGCGGGCGGATGCCCCCACTCCTCCAGGCGCCGCACCGCCAGCCGCCGGGCGAGCCGCGCTCCCCGGGCTGACGAGTTGAACTGCGCGGCGAACCTGCGGTCTTCGGCCCCGGCGTGGGCTTCCTCTCCAAGCACCCTTACGGCCGACTCCGTCTCGCGCTCCGGGCCGTCGCCCGACGTGGCCATGGTCTTCAGCACGTGCCGTCCATCCCAGTCCGTCGATCCGTCGCACGACCCACAGCGTGTGCGGGTCGTGACGTTCCGTACTCAAGGATCGTCATGCGCGCCTACGCTCGGAAGGTGACGACGCCTTACGTCGCAAGCGGTAAGGAACGGAAGTGAGGCCATGGCCAAAGGAATTCAGCCCGAGGAGTCGATGGCCGCGCTCTTCGGCTCACGCGTCCGCAGACTTCGTACGGCCGCCGGGCTGACCCAGGCCGAACTGGGCGCCAGGACGCATGTGGTGAGTACCCGGATCACCCAGATCGAGCGCTCGTCGGGGGCGAAACCGACGCTGGAGTTGGCTCGGGCGCTCGACGCGGTCCTTGGGGCGGACAACCTACTGGTCGACCTGTGGCCCTACGTCTACCGAGAGGCGTTCCCCGACTGGTCGCGGGCGTTCATGGCGCACTCGGCGCGAGCCGTGTCCATCGGGCAGTACGCGGCGCACGTCGTGCCTGGCCTTTTGCAGACGGAGGCCTACGCGCGGGCCGTTCTGAGCGTCGGCCGCTCACTCACCGGCGAGGAGCAGCTGGAGGAGCGCGTTGCCGCCCGGCTCGCGCGGCAGGAGCGGCTGGGTTCGCCCGACCGCCCGGAGCTGTGGGTGGTCCTGGACGAGGCGGTGCTAAGGCGGCCAGTAGGTGGCAAGGCTGTCATGCAGGGCCAGTTGGCCCGGCTGCTGGATGGGGCTGCCAAGCCTCACATCACCGTGCAGGTGCTCCCCTTCGACCAGGGCGAGCACGACGCGTTGGGCGGCTCCCTGACCGTTCTGACGCAGCCGGATGGCTCCGAGGTCGCCTACACGGAGGGCGCGCACTACGGCCAACTCGTCGAGGATCCAGCCGAGGTCAGGCGCTTCACGGTGACCTACGATCGGCTGCGGGCGGCAGCGCTGCCCCCGCTCATGTCACTCGACATGATCCGATCCGTGATGGAGGGCAACTACCGTGCAGCGACTGTCCCGTCCCGATCTGAACGCCGCCGTCTGGCGCAAGAGCAGCTACAGCAATCAGGAGGGGGGCGACTGCGTGGAGGTGGCGGACGGATTCCCCGGCGTCGTGCCCGTCCGTGACAGCAAGGCCCCGAACCGTCCCGCTCTGGTCTTCCCGGATCACTGCTGGGCGTCGTTCATAGGCGAGTTGAAGGCCGCCGACCGGGGCTGAGTCCTCTGGGTACCGGCTCGCGCAGGGGCCTCCCGGAACCGCCGGAACCTCGTGCGCGGGGGACCGGAGGGCCACGAACTCCCCCAAAGAACCTGGGGTAAAGAACCACCTGCCCTCCCTCCCCTCCCCCGCGTCACCCGTACGGGTGACCGGCTTGCGGGTGTGGGAGGCGGGCGGTTACGTTCGCCGCAACAACCGCAGACATATGACGGCCCCCGGCCGGGACTGCAATCCCGATCGAGGGCCTCACCGATCAGGAAGTAGTGCCTTCCCGATGGCTGACCCGCAGTCTAACGCGCCCCTGCGCGCCCCCGCCGGAGCACCGACCTCCGGCGTGATCCACGTTCGCACCCGTCTCACCGCCGACTTCACCGTGATCACCAACGCCCTTGCGCAGCGGCGCGGAAGCGCGGTCACGGTCGGCGTCGCGGCGTACATCCTCTCGCTGCCGGACGGCGCACCCGTGCGAATCGACGCCCTGTGCGCGCACTTCACCGAGGGCGAGATCCTCATCTCCCGGGCGCTCAGGGAGTTGGAGGCCGACGGCTATCTGGAGCGGCGGTGCGAGCGCGGACCCGGCGGCGTGCTGCGTACGAGGACGTACTTCTACGACCTGCCGGGACAGGGCGATCCCACGCCGACGCCGCCTGCGCCGCCACGGCCCCGCAGGTCCGCGCCGGAACAGGCACCCGCGCCGGCACCTCGGCCGGAAGCCGCCTCGGAAGCGAACCCGGAGGCGACCACGCCCGAGCCCGCGCCAGCTCTGATCCCTCCTCCTGCACGAGAAGCCGCGTGCGCACCGCCCGTCCTGCCGGCATCCGCCCCCGAAGCCGCGCCTCCTCCCCCGCACCAGGAGCCCGACCTGCGGGCCGTCATCATCCTGGCCTCGCTGCGCATCCGCGACCGCCGACTGATCCTGTCCCGACGGGAGGTCGCCCAACTCGCCC
Source organism: Streptomyces sp. NPDC000880 (assembly GCF_053599675.1). Taxonomy (NCBI): domain Bacteria; kingdom Bacillati; phylum Actinomycetota; class Actinomycetes; order Kitasatosporales; family Streptomycetaceae; genus Streptomyces; species Streptomyces sp. NPDC000880. The sequence goes on from NZ_JBSFMS010000028.1 coordinate 41,192, forward strand.
CGGCAGTCACCCAGTGGCTCGCGCAGGGCGTCGGGCAGGAGGAGATCACCGACCTGCTCACCACCGGACTCCCGGACCGCATCCAGGCACGACCAGCTCGCATCCTGGCTTTCCGTCTCCGTGACCTGCCCGTCGCCGCACCTGCCCAGGCCGCCACGTCCCCGACCCCTCCCGTCCTGCCCTGGCAGACCTGCGACGGCGGCTGCGAACGCGCCTTCCGCGCCGCGGAACCCGGCCGCTGCGGCGACTGCCCGCCCGACGACGTGACCACGACAGGCCCTGCCGTCACCCACGACGACCACCTGCAAGCGGCATGCTGAGCCGGTGTGCCGCCGCTCCCCCCGTGGGAGCCTGGTTGTGCGACGATGCGGGACCTGGCAGCAACGGGAGGTGGATCATGGTCGACAGGTTTACGGACGGGCTCCTCACACCTACGGAAACGTCCTCCTACCTTGAGATTCCGTCGTCGACTCTCACCTCCTGGCTGAAGGGCAGGGCGGCCGGAGCCCCTCTCGTACACCAAGTTGCGCCCGTGCGCAAAGGCCAGCCGTCGGTGCCGTTCATCGCCGTGGCCGAAGCCCATGTCCTGCGTTCACTGCGCTCTCTCGGCCTGCGGATGAGCGAGATTCGGGAAGCGGCGGCCGCGGTGCGGGACGCCTTCGACACCCCGTACGGCCTCGTATCGAAGCGGATCGCCACGGACGGCGTGGACATCTTCGTCGAGCACGGTTTCGGAGATCTGCGTAGAGCCCGGGACGGACAGGCCCCCATCCACGAGGTGGTGTCCGAGTACCTCCGCTACCTGACCTGGGACGCGGACGACGATTTCCCTTCCAGTCTGCGGCTGAGGCAGTACCCGGAGTCCGTACCGGTCGTGATCGACCCGAGGTTCGGCCGTGGTCTGCCCGTCATCGCGGCCAACCGTGTCCCGGTCAAGGCCGTCACCGACCTCTGGGAAGCCGGCGAGACCGTCGAGGACATCGCCTACGAGTTCGACATGACCCCTGAGCAGGTTGACTCGCTGTGCCACGCAGTGGTGCGCCTTGCCGCCTGAGTTCTTCCTCGACCGCAACCTCGGGCGGCGCGTCGCGGAGGAGTTGAGGGCACGCGGCTGGGCGGTTCATTGCATCGTCGACGGCCATGACGGCGGGCTGCCGCACTGACGGCACCGCCGTTCAGTCAGACAGGGCAAAGGGACATGGGGATCACTCGACCCTGGCGTCGTACAAGGCGGCGTCGTCGGGAATCCAGGGGAATCTGATCCACGGGTACTTGGTGGAGCAGTGCCCATGCAGGTCGAAGGCGAGTACGGCATCGATGAACGGTTGGGGTGGCAGGTAGCCGTGGTCGGCTACGTAGTGCCCGATCAGGTGCGGGGCGGCGAAGGTAGACCCGGACGTGCTGGGGACGCGGATCTCACCGGTCCCGGCGGCGGCGCAGCGGTGCCCCGGCCGTGGGGTGAACCACTGGCGCGAGTCGTCCAGCAGCTGCGGGCAGAGGTCGCAGTCGTGAAGGCCCAGCATCCCGTTGACCTCTTGGGCGTCCAGGACGGCCAGCAGTTTGTCGATGAAGCCCGTCGGCGCCGGTCCTGCCGTCCAGGGGTATTCCGTAGCCAGCCAGCCGACGTTGATCCGCTCGTAAGCGGGCTGGAAGCTGACAAAGCGCATGCCGTGCGTGGTGCGGTCCGTGAATATGTCGCCATCGTCGGCGTAGCTGTAGCGGCTGAGATCTTCGTAGAACACGCGGACATCCCATCACCACCGTCGCACCACATCACCTCCGTCGCAGCGCCGGCAATGCCGCACGGCACACTGAGCGCGGCGCCCTGGGTGTGCCCGGACCACGCCCGCCCGGCAGTTGCGAGTGAGCCCCGCCCCCGGTGCTGGAGACCGGGCCAGCCGCACCCGGTGCCTCCCGGCGGGGAGGGGCCGTGC
>NZ_JBSFMS010000028.1:43225-65080 GCF_053599675.1 Streptomyces sp. NPDC000880
AGGGTCGTCCCCGCAGGGGATCGGCGGCCGAACCCGGGTGATCAACACGGATTGCCCTGCCGCCGCCGACCCCGAGGAGTCGAGCCCGGAGGGGCCCCGGAACCCCAACCCGGCGGCACCGGGGCACCCCAAGACCCGCACTGCGAACCCCCGCACCCGGTGCCTCCCGGCGGGGAGGGGCCGTGCAGGGTCGTCCCCGCAGGGGATCGGCGGCCGAACCCGGGTGATCAACACGGATTGCCCTGCCGCCGCCGACCCCGAGGAGTCGAGCCCGGAGGGGCACCGGAACCCGCACCCCACGACGCCGGACACGCCCGACCGCCCCAAGACCCGCACCGCGGACCCCCGCACCCCACGGCACCGGGCAACACCGCACCGCGGACCACCGCACCGCGGGCCCCCGCACCGCTACCGCGTCGCGTCGAACCAGCGGTCCCGCGCCAGTTCCTCCGTGCGCGACGGGTCCTCCAGCAGCGCCGCCACCTCGAAGCGGCGTGGCCACTGGCCCGCCGACCAGGCCAGGCCCGCCGCCACGCCCTCCACCGTGGACGCGTGGATCACGCCGTCCGGGGTGCGGCGCCACTCCAGTTCCGTGCCGCCGGCGATCAGTTCCTCGTGTTCGACGTACGTCGCCGGCGTGGCCGGGCCGAGGAGGACGTGGACCGATTCGGGGACCTCGTGCTCCTCACCCTCCGTTGTCACCTCCGCCGCGACCGTCTCGCTCAGGCGGCGGACCTGGAGCAGTTCCGCCAGTTCCGCCGCCCGCGCGGGGCTCACCGGAAGCAGCGGCAGACCCTCGGTCAGCGGGAGCAGGTCCGGCGCGTCCGCGATCACCGCGTCCGCCGCGTCGACGACGCGGACCTCGCCGTCCACGACCGCCCGCAAGTCGTCCGGGAGCGTGACCTGTTCCGGGTCGAGGTCGGCCAGGGCCGTGTACAGGGCGTGGAGTTGGGCCGACCGCACCGGGCGGTCCGGGTCCGAGAGGCGGCCGAGCAGCTCCGCCGCGCCGCCCGGCTCGTCGAGGAGCGCGGCGACCGAGGTACGTACACCCAGCGCCCGCAGCACCTGCGCGTCGTCGAAGCCCGTCGCGTCCACGGCCTCGTAGAGCCCGGCAAGCAGCGGGTCGCCGCTCGCCGCCCGCAGGCCCGCCGGGCGCCGGCCGTCCAGGACCGGGTGGTCCCGCAGCCACCACGCCGTGTACGGGCGCACCGTCTCCGTCGTGCCGTCCGGCAGCAGGATCCGTACGGACTGGGTCAGCGCGTCCCGCAGCGGCGGCTGCGCCAGCAGGGCCAGCGCCTGCGGCCAGCAGTCGTCGTCCACCAGGTCCAGGTCGCGGACCGCGACGATCTCCGTGGCGACCGGCGGCACCGGCGTGTCCGGCAGCCGGTCGAGCACGTCCTCGCACCAGACGTCGACCGCGTCCAGCAGACCCGGGTCGTCGGGCTCGGCGAAGTCCCCGTCGCGGGGCTCCAGTTCGTCGGGGTCCAGGACGACGTCCGTGGCCCGTACGAGCGCGAAGTTCGCCAGCACACCGCACGCGGCGAGCGGCTGCCGGCCCCACCGCTCGGCCAGTTCGGCGTCGCACAGCGCCAGTTCGTCCTCGCGCATCACGGAGGCGAACGGGCTGCCCGGCAGGACCAGCTCACCCGCAGGCGCGAGTTCGCCGTCCTCGTCGGGCAGCGCCAGCGCGCCCAGCCACGGCTCGTCGCCGGGCTCCAGCCCTGCGTCCCGTACGAGCGCGAGCACCGTCTCGGCGAGCTCTTCCGCGTCCGGCGCGGCAGCGTCCCCGACTTCGTCGTACCAAACCTCGCCCGCGTCCAGCGAGCCCGCGACCGCCGCCCGGACCTGCGGCGTCGTCAGCACTGCGCGCGGCGTCGCGGGCAGCGCGCCCAGCTTCTCGAGAAGCGGGTGGGCGGCCTCGGGATGGACGACCTTCAGGCCGAGCCGGGCCAGATGTGGCGGCGTATCGGCCAGCGGCAGCAGCGTGTGGCGCGGCCCGATCGTGGTGCGCCCTCCCCCAGAGCCTCCGGCCTGGGTGGTACCCCCAGCCAGCGGCACGGGCAGCCCCGACAGCCGGTCCGGGTCGACCCCGGCGAGGCTGTCGTACAGCCGCCGCCACCAGCCGGGCTCGCGCTCCAGGCCGGCGAGGCGGTCGATCGCCTCGGTCAGCGGCACCCGCGCGACGCCGAGCGTACGCAGCTCGACCCGGCGCTCGAGTCCCGCGGGCAGCAGGCTCGGCATCACCTCGGCCAGTACGCGTACGGTCTCCGCGCCCGCGCCCTCCAGGACCTCCGCCTCGATCGGCCGCAGTGCGGCGGAGATCTCGCGGTCGGGCAGACCGTCGGGCAGACCGGTGTCCTCGCCGGACGCATCGCGCGGCGCGGCCGCCTCCAGGAAAGCCGTGCGCGACAGCAGCGAGAGGATCGCCGCCCGCAGCGCGCCGTCCAGCTCGCCCTTGCCGAGCGGCCCCGGCACCAGGTCGATGGTGCCGACGCTCACCGGCTGCCAGTTGCCGAGCAGTTCGGCGTACGCGTCCGCCGCCCGCCGCACCAGGAAGTCGGTGAGCGGCCCGGGCGCGGGATGCCGGCGGGTGGGGTCCAGCGGCAGCGAGGCGATCAACAGCGCGGGCACACCGAGGGGTTCGTCGGTGGGCGTCGGCGCGTGCACCACCGGGGCGGTGCGCGGCCGGGCGGGCGCGCCCTCGTCGTCCACGGGCACCGCCCAGGTGACGGTCCAGTACGGCCGCAGCCGCTCCTCGACGGGCCGGTCGGCGAGCAGCGCGCGCTCGATGGAGCCGGCGTGGCTGACGACCCGCCAGCGCCGGTCGCCTTGCGTGCTGTCTTCGATGTGTACGTACGCCCCGTGCACGGAGCGCCTCAACTCACGTACGCCGGACGGGGTCTCGATCACGATCTCGGCGAGGCCGGGCAGCGTGAGCAGCAGCGCGTCGTCGATCCCGGCGAGCAGCCGTTCCACCAGGTCGACGGCGGAGCCGTCCCGCAGCGGCAGGACGACCACGGTGTCGTACCCCTCGGGGGCCGTGCCCTCGGCGGGCAGCGGCAGCCGCAGCAGCGGTACGTGCCCGTCGCGGCGGCGCAGCTCGTCGCCGAGCCCCGGGCTTGCCTGGGCTGCCTGCTGCGTCAGCTCCCTGGCCTCCGCGAGCGACCAGCGCACACCGCCGTGCCGGCCGACGACGGCGGGCTCGTCGCTCACCGCGAGTACGGCTGCGAAGCCGACGCCGAACCGGCCGACGGCGGACTTGTCGCCCTCGCGTTTGGCCGAAGCGCGCAGGGTGCTCAGGGACTCGACGCCGGTCGCGTCCAGGGGAGCGCCGGTGTTCGCGGCGGCGAGGACGGGAGGCTGATCGCCCGTGGCCGGCCGCAGGGTGAGCCGGAGCCGGCCCGGCACGCCCGCCCGCGCGGCGGCGTCGGCGGCGTTCTGCGCCAGCTCCACGACGAGGCGGTCCCGGTAGCCGCCGAGCGCCAGGTCCTCCTCGGCGTTGGCGTCCTCCCGGAAGCGGGCCGGACTGGCCCCCCACGCCTCGAGCACCCCGCGCCGCAGCCGCGCCGTCCCGAACGGGTCGGCCCACTCGGTCGTCCTGACGCTCACGCTGTCACTCCATTCTCTCCGGTTGACCCGCGTATGTGTGCCTGTGCGGCCGAAGGTACCCCGGTGTTGGGGGGTCGTGGTGAATGTGGGCGGGGGGACGTTGGCAGGACCTGTCCATCAAACGCCGGACGGGCTTGAAATCAAGCCCGTCCGGCGTTTGAGGACAGAGAGGGAGACCTAGGAGTGGCCGAGATCCTCCGCGCCGTCCGGCTCCGCGGAGACCGAGCCACTGTCGCGGGCCGGGTGCAGCAGGAACTCGTCCGCGCCCATCGAGTCGAACACCGGTGGCGCCGGGGTGGGCGGCTTCGGCATCACGGCCGCCTCGGAGTGGGCTCCGCAGCCGTACGTCAGGGACACGACCTGCCCGTCCGCCGGGGAGAACTCGTTCGCGCAGACGCCGAAGGCCTGCCGCAGCGAGCCCGCCATCGGGACCAGGAAACCACAGGTCACACAGGCCGCGGGGGCCGCCTGTGCCATCGCAGTCTTGGCGCCGTGGGACTCATCCCAACGGTCGGCCGCGGTGTGCAGCCCGTACCGGGACAGGACCCTGGCACGGCGCATGCCGAGCTCTTCGGCGAGCGCCGCGATCGCGCCGCGGCCGTTGGCGACGGTGGCGTCGACGGGCCTGCGGTCGGTGAGCTCGGCGTCCTCCGCCTCGACGCGCTCGGCGAGGTCGTGCGACGGAACGGGCTCGGCCACCACGGAGTTCGGCGGGGGCGCGTCCTCGCCGGTGAAGCCGGGCTCCAGGCGCAGATCCTCCGCCTCGGTGGGCAGCAGATCGCCGGGGCCCAGGTCACCGGGCCGCAGCCGCTCGCTCCACGGCACCCACTCCGGCGCGAGCAGCGCGTCGGGACCGGGCAGCAGGACGGTTTCGTCGAGGGTGACGACCTTGGCGCGGGAGGCCCGGGTGACCGTCACCGCCCAGCGCCAGCCCCGGTAGGCGAGTTCCGTGCACTCGAAGAAGTGCGTGACGACCCGGTCTCCGTCCGAGACGAAAGACACATGCTCGCCGACCACTCCCGGGGCCGCGGCCTCCTCGGCCGCCGACCGGGCGAGGTCTACCGCCTCGGCGCACAGGCGGTCAGGGGTACGGCTTCGCGTCGCAGCACTCACAGGTCTCGCTTCTCTCCTACGCCGTCTCACGGGTGCGCCGGCCGATTCACGAGGTACGGGCCGCGGGCGGAGCGGACCAGAGGGCCGCATCGACGTCCGCGCCCAGACCAACCTGTCTCGGGCACACCTACCGTCATCCATTCTGCGGGATGCCGAACAGGCGCGCGGCCGAGAACAACCGCCGGTGGCGCGCTACGCACGCTACCCCCTCTGCCGCTCGCCGCCCACCTGCCCGCCCCAACAAGGGGCGAACAACACGGCGCCTCGGTTCGGCTCGGCGGGGGTTGGGGCACTATGACGGGGTGGCAGGCACGAGTTCGTCCGAGGGAGCCGGCCGGCTCGCAAGAGCAGGCCGGGCGGTCGGCCATGCCATGCATCTTCCGTTCACCGGCGCGGCCCGCGGCATCCGCAAGGCTACCCATGCGCACGGCGCGGGCGAGTCGGGCCTGGGCAAACTGATCGAACTGCACGCGGTGAACGGCGCCGGCGATGTCATGATCACCGTCGCGCTCGCGTCGACGGTTTTCTTTTCCGTGCCGACGGACGAGGCGCGCGGCCGGGTCGCGCTGTACCTCGCCGTCACGATGGCGCCCTTCATTCTGCTTGCCCCGGTCGTCGGCCCGCTTCTGGACCGCATCCCGCACGGCCGCCGCGCGGCGATGGCCGGCGCGATGCTCGCCCGCGCGCTGCTCGCGCTGACGATGTCGGGGGCGGTGGCGACGGGCGGGCTCGAGCTTTACCCGGCGGCGCTGGGCGTGCTCGTCGCGTCCAAGGCGTACGGAGTGGTGCGCAGCGCGGTCGTGCCGCGGCTGCTGCCGCCGGGCTTCTCGCTGGTCAAGGCGAACTCGCGGGTGACGCTGGCGGGGCTGCTGGCGACGGGCATCGCGGCGCCGATCGGGGTGGGGCTGCAGCAGATCGGGCCCCAGTGGCCGTTGTACGGGGCGTGCGCGCTGTTCATTCTCGGCGGGTACTGGGCGTTCACGATGCCGCCCAAGGTCGACTCGGCGAAGGGCGAGCGCAAGGCGCACATGCTCACGCACGGGGAGACGAAGCCCAGTCTGCGTACGGTCGGGCCGTCCGTACTGCACGGGCTGCAGGCGAACGCGGCGTTCCGTGCGCTGTCCGGGTTCCTGATCTTCTTCCTGGCCTTTCTGCTGCGGGAGCATCCGCTGGCAGGGCAGAGCGCGGCGGTCTCGCTGGGGATAGTGGGCGTCGCGGCGGGTGTGGGCAACGCGCTCGGCACGACGGTGGGGGCGTGGCTGAAGGCCCGTGGCCCGGAGCTGATCATCGCGACGGTGCAGGCGGTGGTGCTGACCGTGGCGATCACGACGGCGGCGTTCTTCGGCGCGGGCATGGTGGCGGTCCTGGGCGCGACGGCGGGCCTGTGCCAGGCCCTGGCGAAGCTGTCCCTGGACGCGCTGATCCAGCGGGACGTCCCGGAAGAGGTCCGCACGTCGGCGTTCGCGCGCTCGGAGACGCTGCTCCAGACGGCCTGGGTGGCGGGCGGCGCGATCGGCATCTCACTGCCGCTGAACGGCACACTGGGCATGTCGGTGGCGGCGGGAATCCTGGCACTGGGATTCCTGACGACGATCCGCGGCCTGCTGGGCGCGGCACGAAGGAGCGGCGCACCCCGAGCACGGGTGGCGTAGGCAGCGGGGGACGTATGCCTGCGGGCCGGACCTGGGGCTCGTCGGCGGCGCCTTGGCTTGTGTCGCGAGTCACCGTGGCGCGGGCGGCCCGGACCCTCATACGCGGCGCGCCGTACCCCCGCGTGGCAGGAGCGGACGCGCCCGATAGCCTTCGGGCCATGACCGTTGCGTTCTTCTCGGGCAAGCGCCGCCGGGCCGCTGCCGCTCTCGGTGCCGTCTCCGCCGGGCTCCTCGTCCTTTCCGCCTGCGACAAGCCGACCCCGCTCGCGACCGTGACCGTCGGGACGGACTCGGTCCACACCGAGGCGGCCTGCTACAACGACGGCCAGCCGATCAAGGAATCGCTGCTCCAGAGCTGCCTGACCCAGAAGCCCGCGAAGACCGTCAAGGTCGCCCTGGACGACAAGGTCCGCATGGGCGTCGACCCTGAGATCGCGGACAACGGCTGGACCCTGCTCTTCGGTGGCCAGCCCGTCGAGCAGGAGCCGTACAAGAACTCGTACCGGACCATCCCCGGCAACGCCTTCTTCTCCTCGCAGACCGGCGAGCCCACCAGCAAGACCGCGGTCAGCATCATGGAGACCAAGGGCAAGAAGGTCATCGGCATCTGGCACTTCCAGTTCGAAAAGGCCTCCTGACCCGGAGGGTCGTGCCGTGCGCGTACTGGTGGTGACCGCAGTGGCGGCGGAGGCCGAGTCCGTCGCCGCGGGGCTCACCGGTCCCGTACGCGATGCCCGGCAGCTGCCCGGCGGGTACCCGCTCTCCGGCCACGCCCGCGCCGACGTACTCACCGCCGGCGTCGGACCCGCGGCCGCCGCAGCGGGCACCGCAACCGCCCTCGCCACCGGTGCATACGACCTCGTCGTCTCCGCCGGAATCGGCGGCGGCTTCCCGGCCCACGCCGCCGTCGGTGCCCTCGTCGTCGCCGACGCGATCATCGCCGCCGACCTCGGCGCCGAGACGCCCGACGGATATCTCCCCGTCGACGAACTCGGCTTCGGCTGCTCCGCGCACCTCCCGCCCCCCGAGCTCGCCGCCCGCATCGCGGGGACCCTCGACGCCGTGTACGCGCCCGTCCTCACCGTCTCCACCGTCACCGGCACCGCCGCCCGCACCGCCGAGCTGACCCGCCGTCATCCGCGCGCCGCCGCCGAGGCGATGGAAGGCTTCGGGGTCGCGGAGGCTGCCGCCGCGCACAGCGTGCCGGTCGTCGAGATCCGCGCGATCTCCAACCCTGTCGGCCCGCGCGACCGTGCCGCCTGGCGCATCGGCCAGGCGCTGGACTCGCTGCGGTACGCCTTTCAGCAGCTCGCCCCCGTCCTCGAAGAGGAGCCGACCCATGAGTGACGCCTTGCAGATCGCGTACTCGCCCTGCCCGAACGACACCTTCGTCTTCGACGCGTGGGCGCACGGCCGGGTGCCCGGCGCGCCCGCCATCGATGTGACGTTCGCGGACATCGACATCACCAACGGCATGGCGGAACGCGGCGAGCTGGATGTGCTGAAGGTGTCGTACGCCGTACTGCCCTGGGTCCTCGACGAGTACACGCTGCTGCCCTGCGGCGGCGCGCTCGGCCGCGGCTGCGGTCCGCTCGTACTGACGAAGGAGCCGGGGACGGACCTCCTCGGGAAGACCGTCGCCGTGCCGAGCGAGCGTTCGACGGCATATCTGCTGTTCCGGCTCTGGGCCGCGGACGTCGTCCCGGGAGGTGTCGGCGAAGTCGTCGTGATGCCGTTCCACGAGATCATGCCGGCCGTACGGGACGGCAAGGTCGACGCCGGACTCGTCATCCACGAGGCGCGGTTCACCTATCAGCGGTACGGGCTGCACCGCGTCGCCGACATGGGCGAGCACTGGGAGTCGACGACCGGGCTGCCGATCCCGCTCGGCGCGATCATCGCGAAGCGGTCGCTGGGCGCCGAGACGCTGAAACTGCTGGCCGAATCCGCGCGCGCGTCGGTGCGCATGGCGTGGGACGACCCGGAGGCCTCCCGCCCGTACGTACTCGAGCACGCGCAGGAAATGGACCCGGCAGTGGCCGACCAGCACATCGGGCTGTACGTCAACGAGTTCACCGCGGACCTCGGCACCGACGGGTATGCGGCGGTCCGGGGACTACTGACGCGCGCCGCGGCCGAGGGGCTCGTACCGCCCCTCGGCCGCGATGCGCTCAGTTTCGGGTAGTGGCTAGACGTCCAGCTGGTCCGCCACCGCGCGCAGCAGGCCCGCGATCTTTGCGCCGTGCACCTTGTCGGGGTACCGGCCGCGCTCCAGCATCGGCGTGATGTTCTCCAGCAGGGTCGTCAGGTCCTGCACGATGGACGCCAGCTCGTCCGGCTTGCGCCGCTGGGCCGCCGCCACCGAGGGCGTCGGGTCGAGAACCGTCACCGAAAGTGCCTGGTCACCGCGCTGGCCCGCCACGACGCCGAACTCGACGCGCTGGCCCGGCTTTAGCGACTCGACCCCTTCGGGGAGCACCGACGAGTGAACGAAGACGTCGCCGCCGTCGTCGCGGGAGAGAAAGCCGAAGCCCTTCTCGCTGTTGAACCATTTGACCTTGCCGGTAGGCACGTCTGTCCTCGTCCTCGTACTCGTTGGGGCGCTGGGGCACCGGAACTTGGGCACCGAAAAACGGTCCTGGATAGCACTACAGCGGGTCGCCTGACCCGCCACCCCCAAGGCTAATGGTCCCGGGGCTGGTGACAAGACGTCGCCGAACGGTTCCTACGCGCAAGGAACTACCCTGGCCGAATGACTGCTACTCCTCCCGCCCCTGGTGACGGGCTGGTGCGCGTCGGCGTGATCGTCTTCATCGTCGGCGCCGTGGCCACCCTGGTCACCGTGGCCCCACTGTTCCTGGGGACCGAGCCGTTCCCGTCGGTCGCGTACGCGGTGTGCATGCTGATGGGCGTCGGGTTCCTGATCGCCGCTGCGGGGGTTTTGCGCTCGATCGCGGCGCAGCGCAGTCAGGCCAAATCCGCGCTGTAGGCGCGTAGCCAGGCGGGGAACGCGGTCAGGTCGTCGATGATCACGTCCGCGCCGGCCGCGCGCAGTTCCGCCGCGTCGCACGGCCCGGTCGGCACGGCGACCGAGAGCGCCTCGGCCGTGTGTGCGCCCCGTACGTCTCCGGTGTGGTCGCCGACGTACACACTCGCGCCGTGCTCGCGCAGCGCCTCCGCCTTGGCCTCCGCCCACAGCCAGCCGATGACCTCGTCCGGGGCTATCCCGAGATGGGCGAGGTGCAGCTTGGCGTTCGGCTCGTGCTTGGCGGTGACGACGATCGCGCGGCCTCCGAGCTCCTGTACGGCGGTCACTGCCTCGCGGGCGCCGGGCAGGGCGAGGGTCGGCTCGATGGCGTATGTGGGGTAGATCTCGCGGTACCGGTCACCCATCTCCTGGATCCGCTCGTCCGGGAACCAGTGCGCCAACTCCTGCTCCAGGGGTGGCCCGAGCCTGGTGACGGCCAGGTCGGCATCGATCCAGACACCGGTCTCGGCGGAGAGCGCCTGGTAGGCGGCGTGGATGCCGGGGCGGGAGTCGATGAGCGTCATGTCGAGGTCGAAGCCGACGGTGATCGGGTGCGTAGCCATGGGAACCATTGTGCCCATCCGGCTCTACGACACCGTTGTTTAGACTTAGCCAAGCCTTACCAACCTCGACCCCTGTTTGCCCGTTCTTGTCCTTCTTGTGATTTTTTCGCCTTTCTGATTGGTCTTCATGTCAGCCAGACGCGCGCTCGCGGTCCGCCGCATCGGCTGGACGGCGGCAGCCGTCGCGGCCCTGCTGCTCGCGGTCCTGCTCAGCCTCGCGGTCGGGGCTCGCGCCATCGCGCCGTCCGCCGTCCTCGACGCCCTGTTGCACGGCGGGCACGGTGACGCCGAAGTCGTACGGCAGTTGCGGGTGCCGCGCACGCTGATCGGCGTGATGGTCGGAGCCGCGCTGGCCCTCGCCGGCACAGTCCTGCAGGGCATCACCCGTAACCCGATCGCCGATCCCGGGATCCTCGGCATCAGCCAGGGCGCTTCGGTGGGTGTGGTGCTCGCCATCGCCTTCGCCGGGATCCACACTCTGACGGGGTACGTGTGGTTCGCCTTCGCCGGCGCGGCTTTCGCGTCGGTGGCGGTGTACGCGATCGCGTCGAGCGGCCGCGGCGGCGCGACCCCGGTGAAGCTGGCGCTGGGCGGCGCGGCGATCAACGCGCTGCTGGTGTCGGTGACGATGGCGGTGCTGACGACAAAAGCCGCGGCGCTGGACGAGTTCCGCTTCTGGCAGGTCGGCTCGGTGGCCGGGCGCGACGCCGAAGTGGTCGGCCAGATCTGGCCGTTCCTGCTGGTGGGCATGGTGCTGGTGATGTCGGTCGCGCGCGCCCTGGACGCGCTGGCGCTGGGCGAGGACGTGGCGAAGGGGCTGGGCCAGAAGGTCGCGACGGTACGGATCGTGGGCGGCGTGGGGGCGACGGTACTGACGGGCGCGGGCGTGGCGGCCGCGGGCCCGATCGCCTTCATCGGCCTGGCGGTCCCGCACATCGCCCGCGCGATCGTGGGCGGCGACCACCGCTGGGTGCTGCCGATGGCGGCGCTCATCGGCCCGGTGATGCTTCTGGTGTCGGATGTGATCGGCCGGGTGATCTTCCCGCCGAGCGAGATCCCGGCGGGCGTGATGACGGCGCTGATCGGGGTGCCGTTCCTGGTCACGCTGGTCCGGCGGAAGGCGGTTCCCGCGTGAGCGCCATCGGAACCCGTGGGGGTCCCCCCGGACGAAGTCCGGGGGAGATTGAGGACACGGCCGAAGGCCGTACGGGGGCCGTCGTTTTGGCCATCGCGTCAGGAGGGCCGCATGAGCGCTGACACCATGACCGTACGGCCGGCGGGGTACTCACTCGTACGGGCCGGGCGCGGGAGCTTCCTCGTGCACCGGCGGGCCGCTGTCGTCACCGGGGTCCTCGGCGTCGTGCTCGCCGCCGTCTGCGTCGCGTACCTCTGCGTCGGGGAGAGCTTCGTCGCGCCCGGGGAGGTGCTGAAGGTCCTCGCCGGGCAGGACTCGCCGGACGAGCTCGTCGTCGGCACCCTGCGGCTGCCCCGCATGGTCACCGGGCTCCTCGTCGGCGCCGCCTTCGGTGTCGCGGGGGCGCTCATCCAGACCGTCGCGCGCAATCCCCTCGCCAGCCCCGACATCATCGGGATCAGCCAGGGCGCGAGCGCCGTCACCGTCGGGGCGATGACCTTCGGGGTCACCTCGTACACCGTGCTGCCGTACCTCTCCGTCGCCGGCGGCATCGTCGCCGCCGCGCTCGTGTACGTCTTCGCCTGGCGCGGCGGGCTGCACGCCACCCGGTTCGTGCTCATCGGCATCGGCTTCGCGATCGCGCTCCGGTCGGTCACCACCCTCTTCATGACCAAGGGCGACTACCTCGTCGCCCAGCAGGCCCAGATCTGGATGACCGGCTCGCTCAACGGCCGCGGCTGGGAAGAGGCGGCACCGCTCGGCTGGACGCTGCTCGCGCTCGTGCCCGCCGTGCTGTGGGCCGCCCGCGCGCAGCGAACCGTGAGCATGGACGACGACACGGCGACCTCGCTCGGCGTGCGGCTCGGGCGCGTACGGCTCGGGCTCGTCCTGCTCGGAGTCGTCCTGGCGTCCGTGGCGACCGGCGCGGCCGGACCCGTCGACTTCGTGGCGCTGCTCGCACCGCAGATCGCCCGCCGGATGACCCGGACCGCGCAGATCCCGCTGCTCTGCTCCGCGCTGATGGGCGCGGTCATCGTCGTACTCGCCGATCTGCTGGCGCGAAAGCTCCTGGCGCCCACCGAGCTGCCGGTGGGCGTGCTGACGGCCGCCGTCGGCGCCCCCTATCTGATCTGGCTGATCGTCCGAAGTCGTACCGCTGGAGGCAAGGCGTGAGCAGGCTCACCGCGCGCGAACTGACGCTCGCCTACGAAGACCGCACGGTCGTGCACGACCTCGACCTGGCCGTTCCGGACGGGCAGGTGACGGTGATCGTCGGCCCGAACGCATGCGGCAAGTCGACGACCCTGCGCGCCCTCGGGCGACTGCTCAAGCCCCGGGGCGGGGCCGTGCTGCTCGACGGCCAGGAGCTGTCGAAGATCCCCACGAAGAGGATCGCGCAGTCGATCGGACTGCTGCCGCAGTCGCCCGTCGCCCCCGAGGCGATCACCGTCGCCGACCTCGTCTCCCGCGGCCGCCAGCCCCACCAGCACTGGTGGCAGCAGTGGTCACAGGAGGACGAGCGCGCGGTCACCGACGCGATGGAGCGTACGGACGTCCATGCGCTCGCCGAGCGGTCGGTGGACGAGCTGTCCGGCGGGCAGCGGCAGCGCGTCTGGATCGCGATGGCGCTCGCCCAGGAGACGGATCTGCTGCTCCTGGACGAGCCGACGACGTATCTCGACATCGCCCACCAGGTCGAAGTGCTGGATCTTGTACGGCAGTTGGCGCATCCGACTCCTATTGGCTCGCGCGGGCGAACCGTCGTCGCCGTACTGCACGACCTCAACCAGGCCGCGCGCTACGCCGACCGCCTGGTCGCCATGAAGTCCGGCCGGATCGTCGCGGAGGGCCACCCGAAGGAGATAGTCACCGCGGATCTCGTACGCGAGGTCTTCGGCCTTGACTCGGTGGTGGTCCCGGACCCGGTGACGGGGTCGCCGCTGGTCGTGCCGGGCGCGCCGTACTCGCCCTCCCGCGTCGCCGATGTCCCCGCCCCTGCCACCACCCGCTGAAAGGCTCCGCCACCCATGACCGGAAACCTCCGCCGCCGCACCCTCGCCGCCGGTCCCGTCGTCCTCACGGGGGCGCTCGCCCTGACCGCGTGCGGCTCCGGATCCGACAACAACAAGGACACGTCGCCGGGCGCCGGCGGAACCCACACCGTCAAGACGGCCATGGGCGACGTCCAGGTCCCCGACGCGCCGCGGCGGGTCGTCGTGCTCGACACCGCCGAGCTGGACTCCGCGATCACGCTGGGCGTGAAGCCGGTCGGCGCCGCACACGCCGACGTCGAGTCGGGCTTCCTCAACTACCTGCCCAAGGACCAGGTCGCGGGCGTCAAGGACGTCGGCGCGATCACCCAGCCCAATCTGGAGGCCGTCGCCGCGCTCGAGCCGGATCTCATCCTCACCAGCAAGGTCCGCGACGGCGACAAGTACGACAAGCTCAAGGCGATCGCTCCGACCGTCATGACCGAGAGCACCGGCCATCCCTGGAAGGACAACTTCCAGGTGCACGCCGACGCGCTCGGCAAGAAGGACGAGGCCGCGAAGATCGTCTCCGCGTACGACGCCCACGCGAAGAAGGTCACCGAAGCCCTCGGCGGCAAGGAGAAGGCAGCGGCCACCAAGGTCAACGTGGTGCGCTTCGTCGAGGGCGCGGACATCCGCATCTACGGCAAGCAGAACTACATCGCGACGATCCTCGCCGACGTCGGCCTCGGCCGCCCCGCCATCACCGACAAGGCCAAGGACGGCTTCTCGTACGACGTGAGCCCGGAGAAGATCGACCTCGCGGCCGCGGACGTCATCTTCCATTCCACGTACGGCGACCCGAAGAAGGCCAAGCAGACGCAGACTCTCGGCAGCGGTCTGTGGAAGAACCTGCCGGCCGTCAAGAACGGCACGGTCTTCCAGGTCGACGACCAGCTGTGGATCCAGGGCATCGGCTACACCGCGGCCGGTAAGATCCTCGACGAACTGCGGGCCGACCTCACGAAGTAGGCACCCCTCAGCGCCTCCGCGCCCGCCTCAGCGCCTCCGCGCCCGCCACACCAGAAAGAGCGCGGAGGCGACGGCCGCCCCCTTCACCACCCACGGCCACGTGCCGGCGAGCGCCTCGCGCATCTGGTCCTGCGGGATCGGCTCGCCCCAGCGCCCGTTGACCCGGCCCCACAGCCAGACGCACGCGCCCGCCACGACCGCCCCGGGCAGGCCGACGACCGCCCACTTCACCTCCGTGCGGGACAGCCGGCGCGAGGCGTAGGCGAGGAGCCAGCCACCACCGAGGGCCAGCCAGGAGCCGAGCACGGCGCCGACGACCAGCAGAGCGGCGGCGAGCAGCAGGAAGGGATTGGCGAGGGCCGGCCTCGGCCCGGCCGCTTCGGTACGGCGGCCGAGCCGCGGACGCCACCGGCGCGGTGCGGCGTCCGCCTCCACCGCGTCGTCGCCCTCGTCCTCCGCCTCGTACTCCTCGTCCGGATCCGCCTCGACGGCCGCGGCCAAGTCCCCCTTGGACGGCGGGGGTTTGAGTATCTCGGGGATCTCGACGCCGCCGACGAACCCGGCCACGCTCTCGCCCGCCCCGAACGGCCCCGGCTCGACCCGCCACCAGTCGGGCTCGCTGCCGGAGGGGCCGAGCTCGTCCATCCCCGCGAGATGCGGGGGCGACGCGCCGGTCGCAGCTCGTGTGGCCTCGGGCCGCTCGGGAGCCGCGGACTTGCGCGGCCGCGGGATCCGGCGGCGTACGCGCTGCTCGGGCACGGCGGTCCGCGGCGGCGCCGGCACCTGGGAACCTGCCGGAGGCCCGTCCTGCGACGTGGCCGCCACGACCTCGTCCGGCGTACCGAGCCGCCCGAGAATCCGGCGAACCGCCGCCGGGCTGTCCGAGCCGAACTTCGCCCGCTGCCGGTCGATCTCGTTCCGCAGCGACGACACCAGCCGCATCCGGGTGTTGGACGGCAGCTGGTGCTGCTGGGCCAGGTCGCCGACCCGGCTCAGATAGTCGTAGACGAGCTGATCACTCTCGATCCCCACCGGCGTTTCCCCTGACGTTCCTGCCCGGCCGCCCGCTCTCCCCGGGCCCGCCCTGTCCCCGACCGTAGCGCTCCAGGGACTACCGTGGGGCGGATGGGGACCATGCCCGAAGGAAGCAGTACGAGCAGTCCGCGCACGCTCGCCGAAGCTCTGCGCACCCGCGGTGACGAGGAACTGGCCGCACTGCTGCGCGCCCGCCCCGACCTGCTGACCCCCGTGCCGAACGATCTGACGCAGCTCGCCACGCGGGCCGGCACGCGTGCCTCCGTCGTACGCGCGCTGGAGCGGCTCGACCGGTTCACGCTGCAGACGGCCGAGGCGCTGGCGGTGGCCCCCGACCCCGCCCCGTACACGACGCTCCTCGCACTGCTGACCGGAGACGAGGGCGCTGAGGGTACCTTGCATGCCGGCACGGCCATGGGGGAAGTCGACGTGGCCCTGCCGCGGGCATTGGGCGTGCTGCGCGGGCAGGCACTCGTATGGGGCGACGACGACCGGCTGCGGCTGGTGCGCACCGCGCGCGAACTCCTCGCCCCGTCGCCGACCCGTCCGTCCCCGACCGGCCTCGGCCCGACCGTCGCCGAGGCCACGGCCGGGATGTCGCCGGGCCGGCTGCAGGAGATCCTCGCGGCGGCCGGGCTGCCCACAACCCACGATCCGGTCTCCGCGGTCGCCGCGCTGACCTCGCTGTTCACCGACCGCTCGCGGATGGCGGCGCTGCTCGACACCGCCCCGTCCGAGGCACTGACGGTGCTCGACCGGCTGGTCTGGGGCCCTCCGTACGGAGAGGTCACGGCGAACCCCACGCCGCCCGTACGGTGGCTGCGCGACCGCGGGCTGCTGCTGCCCGCGTCGCCGCGGACGGTCGTGCTGCCGCGCGAGGCGGCGCTGCATCTGCGCGGCGGCCGCGCCCACCGCGCGCCGGAGCCGGTGCCGCCCGCGGTCAGACCGGCCGCGACGGCGTCGATGACCGAGGGTCGTCCACAGGTTGTGGACAGCACGGCGGCGGGCCAGGCCTACACCGCGCTCTCGACGGTCGAGGACCTGCTGAAGGACTGGCACGAGGGCGGACCGGCGGTGCTGCGCTCGGGCGGCCTTTCGGTACGTGACCTCAAGCGCACCGCGGCCGCGCTGGACACGACCGAGCAGATGGCCGCGTTCTGGCTCGAACTCGCCTATGCAGCGGGCCTGTTGGCGGCGGACGGCGAGGCGGACGAGCGGTACGCGCCGACGCCGGCGTACGACGACTGGCTCACGCTTCCGGCGGCCGAGCGGTGGGCGCGGCTCGCCGCGGCATGGCTCACCGCGACGCGCACAGCGGGCCTGATCGGCGGCCAGGACACCAAGGGCCGTACGCTCTCGGCCCTCGGCCCCGACCTGGACCGCTCAGCCGCGATCGAGGTCCGCCGCCGCGTCCTCAACCTGCTCGCCTCGCTCCCCGCGGGCACGGCCCCCGATCCGGAATCGGTCCTGGCCCGCCTCCGCTGGGAACGCCCCCTCCGCGGCACGGGCACACAGGCCCTGTACACGAACACGAACGCGGCCCGGAACGCGGCGGGCGTCCCGACAGACCTGCGCTCCCGCATCGCCACCTGGACCCTGACCGAGGCAGAGGTCCTCGGCGTGACGGGCCGCGGGGCACTGTCGACGCACGGGCGAGCGCTACTGGGGCCCGCGGGGGACGGGGAGCTCACCACGGGGAACGGGGAGCTCACCACGGTCTCCACCGGAACGCCGAGCGCGACCGAAGCAGCCGCCCGGCTCACGGCGGCGCCCGGGCTGGGCGCAGCCCGCTCCACCGTGCCGGAACCGGGCGGCCCAGACGCCCAAGCCGCCTCCGCCGACGCGCTCGCGCCACTTCTCCCCGAGCCCCTCGATCACATCCTCCTCCAGGCCGACCTCACCGCCGTCGCCCCCGGCCCCCTTCAGCGGCCGCTCGCCGAGACCCTCGCCGTGCTCGCCGACGTCGAGTCCAAGGGCGGCGCCACCGTCTACCGCTTCACGCCCGCCTCCGTGCGCCGCGCGCTCGACGCCGGGAAATCCGCCTCCGACCTGCACACCTTCCTGGCCACGCACTCCCGCACCCCCGTGCCGCAGCCGCTCAGCTATCTCATCGACGACGTCGCCCGCCGCCACGGCCATCTGCGTATCGGCGCCGCGTCCGCCTACGTACGCTGCGACGACGACGCGATGCTCGGCGAGATCCTCGCCGACAAGCGGTCCCAGGGCCTGCGGCTGCGCCGCCTCGCCCCCACCGTCCTGGCCGCCCAGGCCGACCCGGCGACGCTCCTGGAGGGGCTGCGCACCATGGGATACGCGCCCGCCGCCGAGTCCGCGGAGGGCGACGTCCTGATCACCCGTGCCCACGCCCGCCGCACCCCGCCCCGTAGCGCGCCCGTCCCGGTCCCGGACGGCCCGCCGGTACCTGACGGGACGCTGCTCGGCGCGGCGGTGAAGGCGATCCGCGCGGGTGACCTCGCCGCCACGGTCGTACGCAAGCCCGTCCCGGAGCCCGCGAAGAACGGCCGGCTCCCCCGCACCACGTCGGCCGAGACCCTCGCCACCGTGCAGGCCGCGGCGATGACCGGAGCCGCCGTCTGGATCGGCTACGTCAACGCGGACGGCGCGGCCAGCCAGCGCGTCATCGCGCCGGTGCGCGTGGAGGGCGGCTTCGTCACGGCGTACGACCACACGGCGGACGAAGTCCGCACGTACCCCCTGCACCGCATCACCGGCGTCGCCGAACTCGCGGACGACCCCGCTTGACGGCCTTCACGGGCCTGACGGCTGTCGCATGCGCGAACCGGCGCCCCAGCAGCAGATAGCCGAGCAGCGCGCCCGAGGTGTTGAGGATCACGTCGTCCACGTCGAAGGCCCGCCCCTCCACGACCGCACCCTGCGCCAGCTCCACCAGCGCCATCACCACCACGGTGAGCGCGATCACCCGCACCAGCCGCATCGACCCCGGCACGAAGACGGGCAGCAGCACCCCGAAGGGCACACCGAGCAGAAGATTGCCGCCGATCTGCTTGCACGCCGCGAGGAAGGTGTAGTCCTCGGCATATTGCCGCAGCGACGAGCCTGGACGGAGGTTGGCTGTTGCGATGTCCGCCGAGGCGTGCGAAGGGGCAAGGGTCAGCCGGGCCAGTACGGCCGAGAACGCGACCAGTGCCACAAACGCCACCACCATGGCGGACACGCGCAATGCTGTTCTGCCCCTCGACGTACGGGGCTGTGCTCCCGATGTCATGGAGGTGCGGATACCCCCGACGCTCCCGGACAGGCCCGTATGTTGCCGGTGAGCAGCGCCACACCTGGCCTGCGAGACCGCTCGATGCGGCAGACTGGACGTTTGGCCTTACCGAAAGGGCGCAGGTGTGAACGGACCCCTCATCGTCCAGAGCGACAAGACGCTCCTCCTCGAAGTCGACCACGAGCAGGCGGACGCCTGCCGTCGCGCCATCGCGCCCTTCGCGGAGCTGGAGCGTGCCCCCGAGCACATCCACACCTACCGGGTCACCCCGCTCGGCCTGTGGAACGCCCGGGCCGCTGGGCACGACGCCGAGCAGGTCGTCGACGCGCTGGTGGCGTACTCCCGCTACCCCGTCCCGCACGCCCTCCTCGTCGACGTCGCCGAGACGATGGCCCGCTACGGCCGGCTGACCCTGAGCAAGCACCCCACGCACGGGCTCGTGCTCACCACCACCGACCGCCCCGTCCTGGAGGAGATCCTCCGGTCCAGGAAGGTCCAGCCGCTGGTCGGGGCCCGGATCGACCCGGACACGGTCGCCGTGCACCCCTCCGAGCGCGGGCAGATCAAGCAGACGCTGCTGAAGCTGGGGTGGCCCGCCGAGGACCTCGCCGGGTACGTCGACGGCGAGGCGCACCCTATCGAGCTCGACGAGACCGGCTGGGCCCTGCGCCCGTACCAGAAGCAGGCCGTCGAGGGCTTCTGGCACGGCGGCTCGGGCGTGGTCGTGCTGCCCTGCGGCGCGGGCAAGACGCTCGTCGGGGCCGGTGCGATGGCACAGGCGAAGGCGACCACCCTGATCCTGGTCACCAACACCGTCTCGGCCCGCCAGTGGAAGCACGAGCTGGTGAAGCGGACGTCACTGACCGAGGACGAGATCGGCGAGTACAGCGGTACGCGGAAGGAGATCCGCCCCGTCACCATCGCGACGTACCAGGTGCTGACGACGAAGCGGAAGGGGATCTATCCCCACCTGGAGCTCTTCGACTCGCGGGACTGGGGCCTGGTCGTCTACGACGAGGTGCATCTGCTGCCCGCGCCGGTCTTCAAG
This sequence comes from Streptomyces sp. NPDC000880, assembly GCF_053599675.1. Lineage (NCBI taxonomy): Bacteria > Bacillati > Actinomycetota > Actinomycetes > Kitasatosporales > Streptomycetaceae > Streptomyces > Streptomyces sp. NPDC000880. The sequence goes on from NZ_JBSFMS010000028.1 coordinate 62,661, forward strand.
TTCACCGCCGATCTGCAGGCCCGGCGGCGGCTGGGGCTCACCGCCACGCTCGTACGGGAGGACGGCCGCGAGTCGGACGTCTTCTCGCTCATCGGGCCGAAGCGTTTCGACGCGCCCTGGAAGGAGATCGAGGCGCAGGGCTACATCGCGCCCGCGGACTGTGTGGAGGTACGGGTCAACCTCACTGACTCGGAGCGGCTCGCGTACGCGACGGCCGAGACGGAGGAGAAGTACCGCTACTGCGCGACGACCGCGACCAAGCGGAAGGTGACCGAGGCGCTGGTCGCCAAGCACAGGGGCGAGCAGACGCTGGTCATCGGCCAGTACATCGACCAGCTCGATGAGCTGGGCGAGCATCTGGACGCGCCGGTCATCAAGGGCGAGACGTCCAACGCGCAGCGCGAGAAGCTCTTCGACGCGTTCCGGCGGGGCGAGATCTCCGTGCTGGTCGTGTCGAAGGTGGCGAACTTCTCGATCGACCTGCCGGAAGCGACCGTCGCCATCCAGGTGTCGGGCACCTTCGGGTCCCGCCAGGAGGAGGCCCAGCGCCTCGGGCGCGTGCTGCGGCCGAAGGCGGACGGGCACGAGGCACGGTTCTACTCGGTGGTGGCGCGCGACACGATCGACCAGGACTTCGCGGCGCACCGTCAGCGGTTCCTGGCGGAGCAGGGGTACGCGTACCGGATCGTGGACGCGGACGAGTTCCTGAGCCCGAATTGACGAGTTCCTGAGGGCGGGGTCGGGCCGGGCCTCCGTGGACGGACTCAGACCGCTCCCGTGTGCGTACTCACGTCGCGCGTGCTCACGTCCTTCGGGGCCGTAACGCGCGGGCCCGGCACGAGGACCGGCGCCGGCGACGCCGGCTCGCGCCGCACGGCCAGTGCCAGCAGCGCCAGCCCGAGCAGCGGATACGGCGACGCCAACGCCTGCTGCCACCAGGGGAGTTGGAGGTCGGCAGCGCCTTGGTGCGGGACCAGCCACAGGGTGCGGGCCAGGAAGACCGCGGCGACGGCCGCCGCCGTGCGGTGCCGGCCCTCCGCGATCAGCACCGCGAGCAGCGGTACGCACCACACCCAGTGGTGCGACCAGCTGATCGGCGAGACGAGCAGCGCGGTCAGCGCGGTGACCAGGACGCCCCGCGCCCCGCTCGCGGCGCGGCGGGCGATCCACAGCCCCGCGACGGCGGTGACGGCGGCGGCCAGTGCCCACACCGGCCCCGGCTCGGGGGTGTGCAGCGCGCGGGCGAACAGTCCTTGCAGCGACTGGTTGTCGACGATCCACGCCTTGCCGACCCGGCCGGTCTCGAAGATGCGCCGGGTCCAGAAGTCCACGCTGGCCTGCGGGAGTACGAGCGCGCCCAGCAGCACGGTGCCGATGAAGGAGGCGAGAGCGGTGAGCCCGGCCCGTACCCGTCCGGTGATCAGCAGATAGAGGATGAACACGGCGGGCGTGAGCTTGACGCCGGCCGCGACGCCGAGCGCGAACCCCTTGCCGATGGCTTCCTCGTCCCTGGACAGGTCCCACAGGACGAGGCAGACGAGGGCGAGGTTGATCTGCCCGAAGAGGAGCGTCTGGAAGACGGGTTCGAGCCAGAGGCCCGCGGCGACGGCTGCGATGATCAGCGGCGGGCGCGCGGGCAGTCCGGCGAACCGGCAGGAGAGCCGCACCAGCAGGGCGAGCAGAGCTACGTTCCCGACGACGAAGCCCACCTTGAGCGCCGGTAGGGGCAGCAAGGTGGTCGGTACGAAGAGGATGGCGGCGAAGGGCGGATATGTGGCGGGCAGATGCCACTCGGTGACGGTGAATCCGTAGAGATCGGTGCCGTTCGCGACGGCTGCTCCCTCGGCCCGGTACACGAGGGTGTCGGCCATCGGGATGCGCTGGGCGACGCAGAGCGCGGCGAGCGCGGCGAGCGAGAGGGCGAGAGCGAGGGCGGATACTGCGGTGAGTAAACGCGGGGTCACGTTCCGGTACTTCACGGCCGCGACCCTACTAGGGGGTCGGTGGATTCGGTGTCAGCGGCGGCGGACGTCCGCCTCTTCGGCGTACTCCCCAAGGACGGCGACGCTGAACACGGCGCTTGCAAAGACCTTGACCGCGCGCAGTGCGTTGCCGAGGCGGTGCGGGGAGTGCGGGGTGGAGCCGGTGGCGGTCGCTCCGTGGTGTGGGTGGGGGATGTGGGCGCCTGGGGTAAAAGTTGTACTCATGTCTCCCATGGTGACTCCTCCACCCCCTAGGGGGTGGCTTCTCGCTATGCCGGTTGGGCTTCGCGACGGACCAGCCCAGAACGTTCAGGGCACCCACCGTGTCAGCATGCGCGTTGTGGCTGCCTTGTTGTCTCCGAACGCCGGTGTCCTGGAGCGAGGGACGCCTTTTTGAGTGGAAGGCCGCCGACGGCGGTGCCGATCGCGAAGAACAGC